>CAYJEC010000408.1:0-3775 GCA_964369025.1 uncultured Ideonella sp.
CGCCGAGGGTCGGCGCTGTACCTCGCCATCCTGCGCGCAGTTCTGGCCCGCGACACAGCGGCGGCCGAGCAGGCGTCGGTTTCGCTGAACAACTATCTCGTCGAGTTCGCCTACGCCACGATCCGCCGGCCGGCGGGGTCCGCCGAAGGGAGTCCGACGGTTCCGGGCCTCAGAACCCGCCCGTGAACTGGTAGCGATTGGCGGGATGCCACAGCGTTGCCACGGACGCCACCTGCCCGCGTGACAGCGTCTTTCGGCGCAGGACCAGGCAGGGCTGGACTGCGTCGATGTGCAGCATGGTCGCGATCTCGGGCGTCGGCATCAGTGCCTCGATGCGGTAGCGCACGCCGGACAACGGCGCCGCGTGCATCAAGTACTCGTTGGCCGTCGTCTTGCTGAAGTCGAGCTGCATGTAGTCCGGCGCTACGGCGGGATTGACGAACCGGTCTTCGACCTGGATGGGCAGGTCGTTCTCGAAGTGCACGACCACCGAATGGAAGAGCGCCTTGCCCACTGCGAGGTCGAAGTCGGCCGCAAGGCTGCTGCTGGTCTTGACTCGCTCCAGGCATTGCAACTCGCTGCGATGCACGTGGCCGCGCGACTGCACTTCTTCGGCAATGCTGAGGATCTCCACCAGGGTGGACTGGAATTTCTGCTGGGCGACGAAGGTGCCCGACCCCTGCACCCGCACCAGGATGCGGTCATCGCTGAGCTCACGCAGCGCCCGGTTGGCGGTCATGCGCGCCACGCCGAATTCGCTGGCCAGCGCCTGCTCGGACGGGATTGCGTCGCCCTCCTTCCAGATGCCCGCTTGGATCTGGCTCAGCACATGCGCCTTGATGCGCTTGAACGCCGGGCGCTCGTCGACCTCGACGCTTGGGTTTGGGTGGGCTGTGAACTGATGCATTTGCGGGTAAGTACCTACACGAACATGGCCTGGGCCTCATTGTATCGGCCGAACTGAATATGTATAGTTGTCTAGACCACATGAGCATGCAATCTTGTAGTTGTCCATCACACTTTACCCAGGAGCGCTTTGATGAATGCACCGAGCCCACGGAAGTCGTTTGTGTCGATCGCCATCGTTGGCGCCGCCGGCGTGCTCGCCGCGGGTCCTGCGCTCGCCGACATCAAGATCGGCTTCAACGTCCCGTTGACCGGTTTCGCTGCCGCCGATGGCCAGTCCTCGCTCAACGGCGCCAAGCTCGCGGTCGCGCAGGCCAACGCTGCCGGCGGCGTCAACGGCGAGAAGATCGAATTGGTGGTGTACGACGACCAGGCCTCGCCCAAGGAAGCCGTTCCCGTCGCCACCAAGCTCGTCGAGAAGGACAAGGTCGTCGGCGCGGTGTCGGGCTCGTACTCCGGATCGACCCGCGCCGCCGCCGGCATCTTCCAGGCCGGCAAGGTGCCGTACGTGGTCGCCTACGCCATCCACCCCGACATCACACGCACGGGCAACTACGTCTTCCGCGTCTCCGCTATGGGCGAGGTGCAGGGCCGCGGCGGCGCCAAGCTTGTCAGCACCCTGGGCAAGAAGAAGGTCACCATCATCACGGTGAAGAACGACTTCGGCCAGGCCCTGGCCGCCGGCTTCAAGGAAGCAGCGCCGAAGTTCGGTTTGCAGATCACCGGCGAGTACGAGTACGGCATGGCCGACCGCCAGTTCGGCGCCGTCGTCTCCAAGGTCAAGGCCGACGCGCCGGAGGTCATCTATGCCTCGGGCTACTTCTTCAATGCCGGCCCCCTGGTCAGCCAGCTCAGGGCGGCGGGCATCACCGCGCCGATCATCGGCCAGGAAGGCTACGACTCCGACAAGTTCATCGAGATCGCCGGCGCAGCCTCCGAAGGCACGCTGGTGACGACCTCGCTGGACCGCGACTCCGATGTGCCCGCCACCAAGGCCTTCCTGGCGGACTACCGCAAGGCGAACAACGCCGGTGCCGACATGGTGGCGGCCGCCAGCTTCACGGCCACCAGCGTCCTGATCGAAGGGCTGAAGAAGTCCGGCGGCAAGGGTGGTGACGCGCTGCGCGCGGCGATGGCCGGCGGCACCTACGTGACGCCGATCGGCAAGCTGACCTTCAACAGCCTCAACGAGGTGGCCAAGGACATCCAGGTCCAGGTGGTCAAGGACAAGGCGTTCCGCCGCCATTCAGTGATCTCCGACGCGGCACTGCTGGCCCCGCCGACGAAGTAAGCCGCGCCTCCAAGGACGCCCACGATGCTCTACGTAGAACTTACCGCCCAGGGCCTGGTGCAAGGGGCCATCTATGCGCTAATCGCGCTGGGGCTGACCCTGGTCTACGGCCTGTTGCGCATCCTGCACGTCGCGCACGCGGCGCTGTTCACGCTGGGCGCCTACGTCGGGGTGATCGTGTGCAATGCCAGCGGCAGCCTGGCCCTGGGCTTTGCCGCCGGCATGGTGGTGGCCGGGGTGGCCGGCGTGGCGATGTTCCGGCTCGCTTACCAGCCCCTGCTGCGCCAGCCTCCGTTCGTGGCGCTGATCGCGTCGATCGGCCTGTACATCGCCGCCGAGGAGATCTTCCGCATCGTCTTCGGCGCCCAGGGCCTGTCGTTCACAGCGCCGCCGCTGCAAGGCCAGATACCGGTCTTCGGCGGCATGCAGTTCAAGGTCGCCGAGTTGCTGATGATGCTTAGCACGGTGGCAATCATCGGCGTGCTCGGTTGGCTGCAGACCCGCACCCGCATCGGCGTGGCCTGCCAGGCGACGGTGTCGGACCCGCAGATGGCCGAGTCCTTCGGCATCACGCTGCGGAAGGTGCGCGACATCAACTTCTTCGTCGGCTCGGCGCTGGCCGGTTTTGCTGGCGTCTGGGTGGCGCTGCTGAACAACCTGGTCGAGCCGACGATGGGCAGCGTGCCCTCGTACAAGGCGCTCGCCATCATCGTGCTGGGCGGCCTGGGCTCGGTGCCGGGCACGCTGGCGGCTGCCTTGGTGCTCGGGGTCGTCGAGTCCTTCGGGACCATCTACCTCGGCCAGTTCCTGGACCGCAACGCGATCGCGTTTGCCTTCCTGATCCTGGTCCTGATGGTGCGGCCCCAGGGCTTGTTTGCCAAACGCTGACGTTCAGCAAAGGAGCCCGCGATGGACTACGAGATTTCACTGCTGACAACCATGGGCGTGAGCGTGCTGTTCGCGCTGTCGCTGAACCTGATCACCGGCTTCTGCGGCCAGATCAGCCTCGGCCACGCCGCTTTCCTGGGCATCGGCGCCTATGCGGCGGCGCTGCTGGGCAAGGCTGGCCTGCCGTTCCTGGCCACGATCCCGCTGGCGATGCTGCTGTCCGGTGCCATCGGCGCGGTCGTCGGTCTGGCGTCGCTGCGGGTGCGGGCCGACTTCCTGGCCATCACCACCATGGGCGTGGGCTTCCTGTTCGTCGGCGTCGTGCGCCAGCAGAACTGGCTGGGCGGCGAGCTGGGCGTTTCCAACCTCCCCGACACCGGCATGTCCAAGATGGGTTTCATGCTCTTCACGCTGCTGCTGTGCGCCCTGGTGGCCGCCTTCAGCCAGTACATCCGCCGGGCGTGGATGGGCCGCGTGTTCAACGGCATCGCCGAGGACGAGGACACGATGCGCGTGCTGGGCATCGACGCTTCGCGCTACAAGCTGGTGGCGTTTGCCATCGGCACCGCGCTGGCGGGTCTGGCGGGCAGCCTGTATGCCTACCACCTGCGCTTCATCGGGCCGGACAGCTTCGGTTTCGTCGAGTCCGTCACCGTGCTGTCGATGGTGGTCGTGGGCGGCATCGGCTCG
>CAYJEC010000409.1:0-3774 GCA_964369025.1 uncultured Ideonella sp.
GGCTGTTCTTGTTCTTGGCGGCGCCGGCGGCGATCTCCTCGGCTGCCGTGCGGTGCGCGAGCCCGGCGTCACCGGCCAGCTTGCCGAGCTCCGCCATCAACTTGTTGTAGATCTTGGCGCGCCCTGCGGCGTCGTCCATCGACGCGCCGGCGTTGTCGACGGCGATGCCGAACGGGCGGAGTCCGTCAACCTCGCCCTTCGTCAGCGCTGCGGTGATCGCGTTGTGGACTTGCTCGAGGTCGGCGCCCTGACGGGCCAGGGCGCGCTCGGCCAGGATTGCCGTCTCCATCGCCCCCTGTGAGAGCTTGAAGATTCCGTTCTGGTATGCGATCGCGTCGCTCAGTAGTGCAGCCTGCGTGCGGGTACCGGCTGCGGCCTTGTCGAGCTCGGACAGCTTCACCGAGTAGAGCTGGCTGAGCTGGGTCGTGCGGAGGAGGTACTTCTCCTGGGCGTTCTGAAAGCCCTCGATGACGGCCATGCCGTCGGCGAATACCCTCTTGGATCGCGACCACGCGCCATCCATCGCGCCGAACGTGTCGGTGATCGACTTGCTCGCCTGCCCGAGTCGGTCAATCAGTCGCTGCGTCTCGGTGCCGATCTCCTTCGTCGCCCTGATGTGCCCGGAGGCATCGGCATCGAAGCGAGTCAGCTGGCGACGTTCAGTGGTATTCGCCATCGCTAGCCTCCTCGTTGAACCTTGGTGATGGATTCGCTCGCTTCTTCGATAGCCGCAGCGACACGGCGATCCGTTGACGGATCGCGCAACGCGGCCACGTCCTCGGTCAGCTTGTCGACGAGCTCGGGACGCTGGAGGCGATCAGGCGGCGCCGTGACCGTGGCGCTTCTGCCGTCGGAGCCGCGAACGACCGTCAGGCCCGTAACGAGGGTCCCCGTGTTCACCCACTTGCCGGACGCCCGCATCTGCTCGGCGATGGACAACGCGTTGGCCGCCGCGAGGTCAGCGGCGATCGCGGATTCGTCGATGTCCACGATCAGCTTGTCGCCGGTGATCTTGATCCCGCCGCGCTTGCCCATATGGTTGGCACGCGGATCGATCGTTTGCCGATAGCGGGCCATCTACTTGGGGTCCTTCGCCGGGTTCTTTGCGGCCCAGCCTTCCATGCGGCTTAGCTCGATCGCGTACTCGTGGATCGCGGAGCGCAGCGTCGGCGTCGACTGGCCCTCACAGAACTGCGTCAGCTCGCCGTTCTTCCAGTACTCGTGCGCCCACGTTGCCTCGACGACCTCGGGGAGCTTGGTGCAGTAGCCGGGACAGACTGGGAGTCGTACGCGATGCCCGTCGTAGATCTCGTCCGACCGCCGCTCGCGTCCGTATCCGGTGCCGTCCCAGACGGAGCGCTCGACATGCGGGCGCATCACATCAGACGGGGGCGGCAGGTATCCGCAGCCCATCAGCGTCCGAGCATCTGCGTTCTTCTCTTGCATGCATCGATCGCAGTCGAAGTACTGGGAAACCGAATCCGGGTAACGCTGCTTCTGCTCGAGGAGCCACGGACGAATCCGCAGCCCCCTCACGACAAAGGGGGCACACCTCCGAGGGAGCGCTCTGCGATGTACGCGCCGAGCTCGACGACAGCCGCCGGGCCAGCGCCGGACGCGTAGATCTGGTCCATCGTCGCGACGGTGACCAGCGGGAACTTGCCGCGCTTGTCGTGCTGCATCGTCACGCCGGGCAGGCCGCTGATGTCGACGAGCGCCAGGCGGAACATCAGCTCGATGTCCTCGAGCGCCGACAGCGACTCGCGCTGTGACTGGCCGCTCCACCAGCGGACAGCGGAGCCGCCGACCGGCTTGAAGCGGAAGATCGTCGGCGTCTCGCCTGGCTTGATCGGCCAGTTGCCGGTCTCGCGTGCGTTCTTCAGCTTGAGCTCACGGGCCTTGACGGCGTCGGCGTGGCCGGGGTCGTCCTCAGCCGGCAGCGCTGGCAGGTCGAGCGCGGGGTCGCCCGAGAAGCAGAGCGTGTACTCGTTCTGTACCGATGGGGCAGCGAGCATCAGGCCATCCCGTAGACGATGGCGGCCAGCGTCAGGTTGGAGGTGGTCACACTCGACGTGTGCGCGCGATACATCGTCGTCAGCCGGTTGAGGTTGCCGTCCTGCTTCTGCGTCGCAATGTTCGTCACGCAGCAGTTGGGCATGGCGAATCCGAACGCCGAACCGTCAGCCGTCGAGAGCGTCACCTCGATGTGCTTCATCGTCGACGACAGCCCCTGAAGCGGCAGCACCGGCGACGTGGTGGCGGCGTCCGCCTCCTCCGTCACCGAGAACATGATCGTGTCCGGCAGACGGCGAGCGCCGATGATCGCCTGGTACTGGTTGATGCCGCCGGGACCGCGGAGCGGCTCGATGCCCAGCGTGTGCTCGAGCGAGATGCTGCGAACCAGCGTGCGCTCGTTGCGGGTCGTGGTGCCGATGTCCTGCACGTTGACGCTGCCCGCAGCGACGGCGCCGGGGTTCATCGTCGCGGCAGCCGAGCTCGTCGCGCTCGGGAACGTCGCGGTGCTGTAGCGCCACCAGCTGACGCCCCACGTGATCTCCGCGGCCGGGACCTCGCCAGCGTTGAAGCCGCTGTAGGTGATGCTCATCGGGAAACAGCCGTGGCACTCGTATTGAAGGTTCGCCGTCTGGAGCAGGAAGCGCGTCCCCGTGATCGCCGAGGTCGTCGGCGCCTCGGGCCCGTACAACTGGACGACGGGGTAAAGAACGGCTCCGTTCGCCGGTGCCGCGCGGATGGCTCCGCGCAACGTCAGCGACGTCGTGGTGTGAGTCGTGATGGCGTAGAACTGCCCATCGCCGTCCTGATCGCCGAGGGCGCCGATACGGCACAAGCCGCCAGCGTCGAAGGTGCCGCTTGCCGTGGTCGTCGGGACGGCAGCGGTGCCGCCGGTGAGCGTCGTGGATGCCGACGCCGACAGGTCCGCGGCGCTGCCGAAGACGAGCGCCAGCAGCGTCTCGTGAGCGCCGACCGACGGCGAGCCGACCATGGTCGAGCCGTGGCCGGTCAGCCAGACCTTCGTCTTGAAGCTGCCGCCCATCACGCCGTTGATGTACGGGGAGCCGGCGTTGCGATGCTGGACGACGCGCTGCGGCTCGAGCTTGTCGTGCGTCAAGCCGGACGCGTCGACCGGCGCGGTGATCGCCATGCGATCGGTCGCGAACGTGGACACGTCTTCTGCCCAGCCGGACTCGGCCTCCCAGCAGATGGCGCCGAGTACGAAGGGGTTCGACATGCGCCGACGGTGCGGCGCGTGCACGTGTCGACGGACGGATTAGCCGTCGACGTCCAGCGTGTAGATGCAGCGGAACAGCAGCACGAGAAACGTCACCTTCTCACCGCGCTCGTCGTCCTCGCGGATCAGCCCCAGCGGCGTGCAGTCGTTGGTCCCGCTGAAGTTGGCGCGGCCGTAGATGCCGCAGGCGTAGTCGAGCTTGCGAAAGTCCTCGTCGATCACATCGTCGCGTTCGCGTCCGCCGCCGAAGCGGTGCGTGTTCGGATACGCCACGCGGATCCGCAGCTCGAGCTCGTGCCGCGACACGTCGACGTTGCTGGCGTCGGTCACGCCGCGTCCGCCCGGGTTGCGCACCTGGAACCGCCGCAGGCACGCCGTCGGCGCCGACTCCGACTGTGTGACGAAGTCCGCCGCTGCCTCGTCCCGCGACTGGCGGAAGCGCGTACCGCTGTCCGACGTCGGGGTCAGCGCCTCGATCAGCGCCGCGACGCGGTTGCGGATCGTCTCGGGGGTTGCGGTGGGCA
>CAYJEC010000410.1:0-3763 GCA_964369025.1 uncultured Ideonella sp.
TCAGCTTGGGGCTGAGGTACTGGCCGATGAAGCTCTCGTCCTTGAAGTTGCGCATGGCCTGGTCGAGAGCGGGCAGCCAGGGGGTGCCAGCCAGATCCGGGAACCAGGCGCGGTCCTCGTCGGTGGGGTGCTCGCAGATGCGCTTGATGTCGGTGTACATCGCGAAGCCGAGCGCATAGGGGTTCAGGCCGGAGTAGCCCTTGTCGCCCACCTTGGGCTGGTAGACCACGTTGGTGTGCGACTTCAGCCACTCGATCATCACGCCGTCGGTCAGGTAGCCGTCGTCGTACATGGTGTTGAGGATCTTGTGGTGCCAGAAGGTGGCCCAACCCTCGTTCATGACCTGGCTCTGGCGCTGGGGGTAGAAGTACTGTGCCACCTTGCGCACGATGCGCACCACCTCTCGCTGCCAGCTTTCCAGCAGGGGGGCGTTCTTCTCGATGAAGTACAGCAGGTTCTCTTCCGGGTCTTCCGGGAAGCGTCGCACCTCTTGCGCCTCCTCGGGCTTGTCGGCCCGTTTGGGCAGGGTGCGCCAGATGTCGTTGACCTGCTGCTGCGCGTAGTGCTCGCGGTCCTTGCGCAGCGCCAGCTCCTCGGCGAGGGATTTCTTGCTGGGCCGGCGGTAGCGGTCCACGCCGTGGTTCTGCAGCGCGTGGCAGGAGTCGATGAACTCCTCGACGGCCGCCACGCCATGGCGTTCTTCGCACTCGGCCACGTAGTTCTTGGCGTAGACGAGGTAATCGATGATCGAGGCGGCATCTGTCCACATGCGGAACAGGTAGTTGCCCTTGAAGAAGCTGTTGTGGCCGTAGGCGGCATGGGCGATGACCAGCGCCTGCATGGCCATCGTGTTCTCCTCCATCAGGTAGCTGATGCAGGGGTTGGAATTGATGACGATCTCGTAGGCCAGCCCCATGTGGCCGCGGCGGTAGTTCTTCTCGGTGGAGATGAACTCCTTGCCGTAGCTCCAGTGGCGGTAGTTCACCGGCATGCCCACGCTGGCGTAGGCATCCATCATCTGCTCGGCGGTGATGACCTCGAGCTGGTTCGGGTAGGTGTCCAGCCCGAAACGGCGTGCGGTGGCCTTGATGACGTCGTGGTACTGCTCGATCAGGTCGAACGACCAATCGCTTGGATCTGGCAAGGGGTGCTCTGGCCGTGGCGGCGGCGGCAGCGGGCCGTCGAGCGCGGAGCGGGGTTTGCGGCGGTCACCATCGGGGGGTATCTTGGAGCGGTCGTCCACGAAGCGGCGGTCCTGCGAGTATTCGGTTTTCATCGGGGTGCCCCCTGTTTCTTGAACAGGTCGCGGAACACCGGATAGATCTGGTCGGCCGAGATGGCCTTGCGCATGGCAAATTGCTTGTGTGTCTCGGTCAGGCGGGCGTATTCCTCCCAGAGGTTCTGTTCTTCCTCGGCCACCTGCACGTAGGCGTAGTAGCGGCAGGCCGGCAGCAGCTTCTCGGCCAGCAACTCACGGCAACGGCCGGAGTCGTGGTGCCAGTTGTCGCCGTCGCTGGCCTGGGCGCCGTAGATGTTCCATTCGCCCGGGTGGTAGCGTGCCTTGATGATGTCGCTCATCAGCTCCAGTGCGCTGGACACCACCGTGCCGCCGGTCTCGCGGGCGTGAAAGAAGTCTTCTTCGCTGACCTCTTGTGCCTGGGTGTGGTGGCGGATGAAGACGAGGTCGATCTTCTCGTAGTGCTTGGTGAGGAACAGGTACAGGATGATGAAGAAGCGCTTGGCCAGATCCTTGCGCGCCTCGTCCATGGAGCCCGAGACATCCATCAGGCAGAACATCACTGCCTTGCTGCTGGGCACCGGCACTTTCACCCGGCTGCGGAAGCGCAGGTCGATGGGGTCGAGGAACGGGATACCCGCCAGCCGGCCGCGCAACTCGGCGATGCGCTTCTCCGCCTCGGCGATCTCCTTCAGCGCGACGGGGTCGCCCTCGTGGTGCCGCTTGAGGAAGGCCACCCGGTCTTCCAGTGCATGCAGCTCTCGGCGTGACTCGCCACCGAGCGCGATGCGGCGGCTCAGCGCGCCGCGCATCGAGCGAACGATGTGCAGGTTGTTCGGCGTGCCGTCACTGGAGTAGCCGGCGCGATGGGTCTTCCACTCGGGCACGTCGGCGAGCTGGGTCTTGATCAGGTGCGGCAGTGCCAGGTCCTCGAAGAAGACCTGCATGAACTCTTCCTTGCTCAGGCTGAAGGTGAAGTCGTCTTCGCCATCGCCGGAGTCGCTGGCCTGGCCCTTGCCGCCGCCCTGGCCGCCACCACCCTTGGGGCGCTCGATGCGGTCGCCGGTGATGTAGTCCTTGTTGCCGGGGTGGACCATCTCCCGCTTGCCGCCTTGTCCATGGTGGAACACGGGCTCGGAGATGTCCTTCTTGGGGATGCGTATCTCCTCGCCGCGCTCCAGGTCGCGGATGCCGCGGCCGTCCACCGCGCGCTTGACGGCATCGCGGATCTTGTCCTTGTAGCGGCGCAGGAAACGCTCGCGGTTGCCGATCGACTTGTTCTTGCCGGCCAGCCTGCGGTCGATGATCTGCTGAAGCATCGGGCCCTCCCTTCTCTAGGTGGTCGAAGGGCCGGGGCTCAGGAAGACTTTCTCACGCGCAGGTACCACTCGCACAGCAACCGCACTTGCTTGGCGGTATAGCCCTTGGCCACCATGCGGGCCACGAAGTCTTCGTGCTTCTTGGCCTCGTCGGCGCTGGCCTTGGCGTTGAAGCTGATGACGGGCAGCAACTCCTCGGTGTTGGAGAACATCTTCTTCTCGATCACCGCGCGCAGCTTTTCGTAGCTGGTCCATGCGGGGTTCTTGCCGGCGTTGTTGGCCCGGGCGCGCAGCACGAAGTTGACGATCTCGTTGCGGAAATCCTTCGGGTTGGCAATGCCCGCGGGCTTCTCGATCTTCTCCAGTTCGGCGTTCAGCGAGGCGCGGTCGAAGACCTCTCCGGTGTCGGTGTCGCGGAACTCCTGGTCCTGGATCCAGTAGTCGGCGTAGGTGACGTACCGGTCGAAGATGTTCTGCCCGTACTCCGAGTAACTTTCGAGGTAGGCGGTCTGGATCTCCTTGCCGATGAACTCGGCATAGCGCGGCGCGAGCTGCTCCTTGATGAAGGCGATGTACTTCTGCTCCAGCTCCTGCGGGAACTGCTCGCGGTCGATCTGCTGCTCCAGCACGTACATCAGGTGCACCGGGTTGGCGGCGACTTCCTGGCTGTCGAAGTTGAAGACCTTGGAGATGATCTTGTAGGCGAAGCGGGTGGAGATGCCGCTCATGCCTTCGTCCACGCCGGCGTAGTCGCGGTACTCCTGGTAGCTCTTGGCGCGCGGATCGGTGTCCTTCAGGTTCTCGCCGTCGTAGACCTGCATCTTGGAGTACAGGCTCGAGTTCTCGGGCTCCTTCAAGCGGGTGAGGATGGCGAACTGGCTCATCATCTTCAGCGTGCCCGGGGCGCACTTGGCGGCGGCCAGCGACGAGCCGCGGATCAGCTTCTCGTAGATCTTGATCTCTTCCGAGACGCGCAGGCAGTAGGGCACCTTGACGATGTAGATGCGGTCGAGGAAGGCCTCGTTGTTCTTGTTGTTGCGGAAGGTCTTCCACTCGCTCTCGTTCGAGTGCGCCAGCACGATGCCGTCGAAGGGGATGGCGCCGAAGCCCTCGGTGCCCTTGAAGTTGCCTTCCTGCGTGGCCGTCAGCAGCGGGTGCAGCACCTTGATGGGCGCCTTGAACATTTCCACAAATTCCAGCAGCCCCT
>CAYJEC010000411.1:0-3754 GCA_964369025.1 uncultured Ideonella sp.
CTTCCTAGAGCCGACAAATCGAGGGGATGAAAAAAACCCCATCTCTTCGATTTTACTCGGATTTCGAGAGGAACTCTTCCAAAAAGTTGGTGTCGTATTCAGCGGCCGCGAAGGCCTTCGACGACGCCGCGGCGCAGCGGCCGCGCTCTGGCCGCCTCCGGGGCCCGCAGCCACCGCGGGCCCCTTTTTGTTTCAATCCGGATTCCCCGATGACCACAGAGGCGTTTGTCATCTCACTGCTCAACGGCGTCAGCTACGGGCTGCTGCTGTTCATGCTCAGCTCCGGGCTGACGCTGATCTTCAGCATGATGGGTGTGCTCAACTTCGCGCACGCCAGCTTCTACATGTTGGGCGCCTATGTCGGCTACACCGTGTCGGGCTTCGTCGGGTTCTGGCCGGCCCTGGTGCTGGCGCCGCTGGCGGTGGGCCTGCTCGGGGCCGGGTTCGAGCGCTTCGCCTTGCGGCGCGTGCACAAGTTCGGCCACGTGCCCGAACTGCTGATCACGTTCGGACTGTCCTTCGTGGTGCTGGAACTGGTGCAACTCGTCTGGGGCCGCTCGGCGGTGCCCTACGCGCTGCCGCCGCTGCTGGACGGCCCGTTGTTCACGCTGTTTGGCACCCAGTTTCCGCGCTCGCGCGCCTTCATCATGCTGGTGGCGGTGTTCATGCTGGTGGCGCTGTGGCTGCTGCTGACCCGCACGCGCGTCGGCCTGGTGATTCAGGCAGCCTTGACGCACCCGGAGATGGTCGAGGCTCTGGGCCACAACGTGCCTCGGGTGCTGATGATGGTGTTCGGGGGTGGCGCCGCGCTCGCGGCGCTGGCCGGTGTGATCGGCGGCAACACCTATGTCACTGAACCGGGCATGGCCAATGCTGTGGGTGCCATCGTCTTCGTGGTGGTGGTGGTGGGGGGCATGGGGTCGCTGGCCGGGGCGTTCCTGGCTTCGCTGCTGATCGGTGTGCTGCAGAACTTTGCGGTGGCGCTGGATTACTCGATGATCGACGTGCTCGCCCAGGTGGGCCACCAGGTCGGGCCCGGCAGCGCCGGCTACGCGCTGCTGAAGCTGAAAATCTCGCAGGTGGCGCCGATCCTTCCATTCCTGCTGCTGGTGCTCATGCTGGTCTTCCGGCCCCGCGGGCTGCTTGGCACGCGGGAGGGGTGAACCCATGAACACGTCGACCGCCCACAGCTTTCATTTCAAGCCCTACAACGTCGGGCGCTGGGTCATCTGGGGCGGCTTCGCGCTGCTGCTGATCGTGGCGCCGCAGGTCTTCCGCAGCGGTTTGTCCCTGACCTTGCTCTCGCAGATTGGCTACATGGTCATCATCTGCCTCAGCTACAACCTGTTGCTGGGGCAGGGCGGCATGCTGAGTTTCGGCCACGCGGTCTACACCGGGCTGGGTGCGTTCTTCGCGGTGCATGCGATGAACCTGGCCAGCAGCGGCAGCCTGCCGCTGCCCCTGCCGCTGATCCCGCTGGTCGGCGGCCTGGCTGGCCTGGGCGTGGCGGCGCTGCTGGGCTACCCGTCCACCAAGAAGGCCGGCACCCCGTTCGCGATGATCACGCTCGGCGTGGGTGAACTGGTGTTCGCAATGTCGCTGATGTTCCCAGAGTTCTTCGGTGGCGAGGGTGGGGTCAGCGCCAACCGTGTCTACGACACCCGTCTGTTCGGCATCGGTTTCGGGCCGGCGACACAGGTCTACTACCTGATCGCGTTCTACACGTTCGTGTGCACGGCGGCCATGTTCGCCTTCACCCGCACGCCGCTGGGCCGCATGCTCAATGCGGTGCGCGACAACCCGGAGCGGGTGGAGTTCGTCGGCTACGACACCCAGCGAGTGCGCTACCTGGCCTTCATGATCTCGGGCTTTTTCGCGGGCATCGGCGGCGCCTTCGTGGCGATCAACTTCGAGATCGTGACTGCCGAAACGGTCAGCGCCATCCGCTCGGGCGGCTATCTGCTGTTCACTTTCCTGGGCGGCGCCACCTTCTTCTTCGGGCCCATTATCGGCGCCGTGCTGCTGGTGATGTCGTCGGTTCTCCTGTCGGAGATCACGCCGGCCTGGCAGATCTACCTTGGCTTCGTGTTCCTTTTCATGGTGATGTACGCACCCGGCGGCGTGGCCAGCCTGATCATGATGAATCTGCGCGTGGCGGCCTTTGGCAAGCTCGGTCGTCTTTGGACCTCGTATCTGGCCCTCGGCGGCGCGGGTGCGGTGCTGCTGGCCGCGTTGTCGCTCGTGGTCGAGATCGTCTATCACCTGCAACTCGATTCCTCTGGCGACGGCTCGGTCAAGTTCTTCGGGGTGATGCTCAACGTCAGCAGCGTGGATGTCTGGGTCGGGATCGCGCTGGTGGTGGCCACCGCGCTCGGACTGTTCGAGTTCGTTCGCCGCAGCTTCCTTCACGAATGGGGCGAGGCCCAGACCGAGATCGAGAAGGAAATCAAGCGCCGTGAGGCGGCACTGTGAGCGCCGCTTCCATGGCCTCGGGCCAGTCGCCGGCGGTTGAACTGCGCGGGGTCTGCAAGCGCTTTGGCAAGACCGAAATCATCCGTGGCGTGAACCTGTCGGTCGCCGCCGGCGAGCGGGTGGCCATCATCGGCCCCAACGGGGCCGGCCAGTCCACCCGGTTCAACCTGATCAGTGGCCGTTTCGGCCCGAGCAGTGGCGAGATCCTGCTTCACGGCCGGCCGATCCAGGGCATGAAGCCCTACGAGATCAACCGCGCCGGCCTGTCGCGCAGCTTCCAGGTGAGCAACTTGTTCGGGCGGCTCTCGGTGTTCGAGAACATCCGTTGCGCGTTGCTCTGGGCCATGGGCCACCGCTATGAGTTCTGGAAGTTTCTGGCCGGCTTGCGCGAGGTGAACGAGCGGACCGACGAGGTGCTGGCAATGATCAAGCTCGACCGCAAGCGCGACCATCTGGCCATGAATCTCACCTACGCCGAGCAGCGGGCACTGGAGGTCGGCATCACCATCGCAGGCGGGTCCAGCGTGATCCTGCTGGACGAGCCCACGGCCGGCATGAGCAAGAGTGAGACCAACCGTTTCGTGCAACTGATCCGCGAGGTCACCGTGGGCAAGACCCTGTTGACGGTGGAGCACGACATGGGCGTGGTGTTCGGCCTGGCCGACCGCATCGCTGTGCTGGTCTATGGCGAGGTGCTGGCCTTCGACACGCCTGAGGCGGTGCGCGCCAATGCGCGCGTCCAGGAGGCCTATCTGGGTTCGGTGCTGGCCGAGTCGCAGGCTGCGGGAGCCCAGGCATGAACTCGTTGCTGGAGTTGAACGGCCTGCATGCCTACTACGGCAAGAGCCACGTGTTGCATGGCGTCAGCCTGCGCGTGGGGGAGGGCGAGATCGTCAGCCTGCTGGGGCGCAACGGCTCGGGCCGCTCGACCACCGTCAAGGCCATCATGGGCTTGGTGGATGCCGAGGGGTCGGTGCGCTGGCGGGGCCAGGAACTGGTGGGCCAGAAGGCCTTCCAGATCGCCCACCTGGGCATCGGTTACGTGCCCGAGAACCGCGATATCTTCCCCAAGCTCACGGTCCATCAGAACCTGCTGCTCGGGCAGAAGCGCGGGCAGAAGTCGCCGCGCTGGAGCTTCGACGACATGTACGGCATGTTCCCCCGCCTGAAAGAGCGCCAGCACACCGAGGCCGGCGTGCTGTCTGGCGGCGAGCAGCAGATGCTGACGCTTTGCCGCACGCTGATGGGCGACCCCGACCTCATCATGATCGACGAGCCCACC
>CAYJEC010000412.1:0-3753 GCA_964369025.1 uncultured Ideonella sp.
GGGGTCGTATGGTGAAAGAGGTTCAGAAGCAGGTCACCATCCGACTTGAGCGTGCACGTTCCGTCGCCCACCAGTGCCGTACCGCCTGCACCGGAAATCAAACACCGGAAGACTTGGGACGAGTCTCCCAGCGAGGCGACGAATCCACCAGAGGTCAGTGTGACGGAGACAAGCGACCCACCGCTGAGTTCGATGCTTATGTCTGCTGCTGCGAAACCTTCCAAAAACGACAGCTGACAGCCATAGAAGAACTTCGGTTGAAACCACCGCATGCCCCCGAGGTCGGCCGCCAACAAGTCTGGGACAAGCAGCGACGTGCCTTCAGCGTGAACTAACTTTAGCTTGATGAACCCATCAGCAGTTTCCGGGCGCAGTTCGCGAACGTGCGCGGTGTATTCAGCTTCGGTGGGATGGCTCAAGGGATTCCTGCTGCGGCTAGGTAGGTGAGCGCGAGATACGGCTAGCTCGTGACGAGCTGAGGATACTCGTTGAGTGTGCTTGTTGCAGCGCCCTCTCGATACCATCACTCGGCATAGCCGTGCACTCGTCGGGAATGGAAGCTGCTGCCAGATCGCGCGTTAACCAAGCGCCTTCTTGCATCGACCCTCAAAGTCGTCGCGCCATGTCTTCAGGGCTTCGATATCCGCACGCAGTTCAGGCTCGTCCGGAATGAAGGCAGGAACCTCCATCGACTGGCTGTGCTCGTAGAACGAGTACTTGGTCATCAAGCTGTCGATCTTTGCGCAGTCGGTGAGCTCGATTGCGGACAGCGCAGACAACCTGTTCTCCGTCGTTACACTTCGCCGGTGCCTATTGACAACTTCGTTTAGTAGGTCGTCTTCGACCGTTCGCTCCAGCAGTTTGCGGAAATCGCTGCAGATGCCTTGCGCCAGCGCTCGGTAGGCCTCGCCGCCGCCAGCATCGCCAGCCTTCTTCGCAGCTTGCAGGCGGGTGAGTAGTAGGTTATTTGCCTTGTCTGTCCGCAGCGTCCAAACGGCCTCGGGGACGGGAAGGCCTGCGGATCCTGAGTAAGCCTCGATACACCGCTGAACCACATGGTCCTTCTTCCACTGGTCTCCGTTCTTCTTGGCCACGTCTTCAATGGCGCCATACAGCGAGAGCCTGTGGGTGAAGACCAGGACTTGGCGCGTCTTGGCAAGCTCTGCTAGCCGTTTAGCAACCGCCCACTCAAAGTCGTGGTCAAGTGACGAGATGGGGTCGTCGAATACAAAGGGTGCAATTTGCGGCTTGCCCGTTACGTCGGCCAAGAAGGCGGCCAGCGAGATGATTCGGCGCTCACCTTCGCTGAGCACCGCAGCCGGATCGTCGTCCCGGCCCTTGGTACCAGTGAGCTTTAGCTGGTGCATCGCCTTGCCGCGCTCGATGCGAGTCTTGACAATGGAGACGCGCACTCGGTTGGCGCCAAGAGCTTTGAGTTCAGCGTTGAACCGGTTGACATATGCCTCGGTGATGATCTTCTCCGTCACCTCGCTGGCCTTCATTGAGACTTTGCGCGAGTTCGCGAGCCCCTTCCAGGTCTCGAAGTCCTGCCAGGCCTTCAGCCGCTCGACTTCCTTGCTCACAGCGGCCTTCTGCTGGGCAATCCACTTCTGGGCCTCAAGAGCGAGCTTGTCCTTGGCTGCCTTGGCGCGGTCGAACTCCTTGGCGTCTTTGTCGAGCTGGAGCGCTTCTTCCTCCAGGCTCTTTGAGCGAGCCTGCAGCTTTACCACAAGAGGTGCTGCGTCGGGTGCCACCACGGCCGGCCCGTTCGCTTCCTTGGCAGCTAGTGCAGCGCGGGTGAGACGTGCTGGCTCCCAGAATGCTTTCAGGTCTTCCAGCCAGACTGCCTCCTCCAGCCCCGCTGCGGCACACTGAGTTGTGAGTTGCTCGTCGCTCGGCGGCACGGGCAGTCCTGTGAGCGCTTCGGCATGAGCGGTTTCAGCCGCCTTGGCTTCAGCCTCGAGCTTGCTGCCAACGAACTTTTCGAAGTCTTGAAGGCGTTGCTGAGCATCGGGCTGCAGTTCTTGATGGCAGAGCAGGCATCGCGCCTTGTCCGTCACCGGGAACTGACTTTGCGGGTAGGCCGTCTGGGAGTACTCCCTCGCGGCGTCCCACATCGCGCGCCAGGTGGCCTGCCCGACCCCGTCCAAGAGCGCTGAGTTGACCTTCGCTGCTTCTGCCGCGATTCGACGCTTGTCCTTCGCTGCCGTATGAAGCGCTCGGATGCTCTGGATGCCGGCGGCCCCGAAAGCGGCAATGCCCTGGCCAAGAGCGGTGATGATCTTCTCGACTTGCGTCTTCTTGGCACTGCGCTGCGCGGCATCCGCTGCAGGGTCAGTAACCTTGAGCCTCTCAGTCAGGTCATGAAGTGCTGAGGCCTGAGCGTCCGTCCAGCTTGTCAGCTGGTCGATATCTGCCTGCGTAATCGTGTGACGCAGCTTCGTGTACTGCCCGGCGGGGCTCGTCCCCGCGTACTCCTGTGGAAGAGCCGGTAGGCCACTCACCAGCTTGTCTTGCTGCGTTTGCAGCTTCGCCTTGATGCCGTCACACGCGGCGGCCAGTTGCTCGAACATCGACACGAGCGGCGGCACGTAGCCCGCCACGCTTTCCTTGGTGAGGTAGTGCACCGCCTCGTCGCTGTCGAAAATGTCGACAACGCGCAACGCCGGAATTGAATCGCTATCAGCAGGCCAGACTAAGGACACCGGGGCAGGTCCTTGCTGGTAGTCGATCTTGCACTGACGGACCTGTGGTGGGTCTCCGAAGACGTTGGCCTTCAGTGCCGCTGCCCGCGGCTTGCCACTCGCACGCTTGAGTATTCGCGTGTAGCCAGACTTGCGAGCCTGTCCTGATTTTTGTGTTTGAGGCATAACCATGACCTACAGGATCATTTATGCCAAGCAGAACGAAGTTGAAGAACGCAGCCATTGCCGCCCGGAGCGCGGCGCTGCCGAAGATTCCCAACGAGCTGATCGACCAGTTCATCATCGGCCCCATGACGGGGGAGGCGGTGAACGCGGCTTCCATGGCCTTCAAGAAGGCTCTGATCGAGCGGGCCATGAGCGCCGAGCTGGGCCATCACCTGGGCTACCCCGCCGGCACTGCCAAGCCCGGGGCGGGGACCAACCAGCGCAATGGCAAGAGCGCCAAGACCGTGCTCACCGGCGAAGGTCCGGTGCGCATCGAAGTCCCGCGCGACCGCGACGGCAGCTTCGAGCCCATCCTGATTCCCAAGCACGAGCGGCGCTTCACCGGCTTTGACGAGACCATCATCGCCCTGTACGCGCGCGGCATGACCATGCGCGAGATCCAGGGGTTCCTGCGCGAGACCTACGGCACCGACGTTTCGGCAGAATTCATCAGCAGCGTCACCGAAGCCGTGATGGCCGAAGTGACGGCCTGGCAGGCTCGCCCACTGGAGCCGATGTACCCGGTGGTGTTCTTCGACGCGCTGCGCGTGAAGATCAAGGAAGACGCGGTGGTGCGCAACAAGGCCATCTACCTGGCGCTGGGGGTGCTGCCCGACGGCACGCGCGACATCCTGGGCCTGTGGATTGAGGGCACCGAAGGCGCCAAGTTCTGGATGAAAGTGTTCAACGACCTGAAGACGCGCGGCGTGGGCGACATCTTGATCGCCGTCACCGATGGCTTGAAGGGTATGCCCGAGGCGCTGGGCGCTGTGTTCCCGGCCACGACGCTGCAGACGTGCATCGTGCACCTGATCCGCAACTCCCTGGACTTTGCGTCATGGAA
>CAYJEC010000413.1:0-299 GCA_964369025.1 uncultured Ideonella sp.
CATCAAGAAGGCCTACCGCAAGCTGGCCATGAAGCACCACCCGGACCGCAACCAGGGTGACGGTGCCAAGGCTGCGGAAGAGAGGTTCAAGGAAGCCAAAGAGGCTTACGAGATGCTCTCGGACGCACAGAAGCGCGCGGCCTACGACCAATACGGCCACGCGGGCGTCGACCCCAACGCCGGCGGCTTCCGTGGCGGCGCGGGGCCGGAGGGCTTCGGAGGCTTCGCAGAGGCGTTCGGCGACATCTTCGGCGACATCTTTGGTGGCCAGGGCGGCCCTGGCGGCGGTGGCCGCCGCG
>CAYJEC010000413.1:309-3751 GCA_964369025.1 uncultured Ideonella sp.
GGGCTAATTTTCGGGCCAATTTGGGGGGGGCCAGGGGGCCCGGGGGGGGGGGGCCCGCCGGGGGGGGGGGGGGGGTGGGGGCGGCCAAAAGGTCTACCGCGGCAACGACCTCAGCTACGCGATGGAAATTTCGCTGGAAGAAGCCGCACTGGGCAAGGACAGCCAGATCCGGATCCCCAGCTGGGAGCATTGCGAAACCTGCGACGGCACCGGCGCGAAGCCTGGCACCAAGGCCAAGACCTGCAGTTCCTGCAATGGAGCAGGCACGGTTCACATGCGCCAGGGATTCTTCAGCATCCAGCAGACCTGCCCGCACTGCCACGGGACCGGCAAGATCATCCCTGAGCCCTGCACCGTCTGCGACGGCGCCGGCCGGATCAAGAAGCAGAAGACACTGGAGGTCAAGATCCCTGCAGGGATCAACGAGGGCATGCGCATCCGATCGGCCGGCAACGGAGAGCCTGGCACCAACGGCGGCCCGTCGGGAGATCTGTACATCGAGATACGCATCCGCCAGCACGACATCTTCGAGCGCGACGGCGACGACCTTCACTGCACCGTGCCGATCGGCCTGACCTTGGCCGCTCTGGGTGGCTCGATCGAGGTGCCCACGCTGTCAAGCAAGGTCGAAATCGAACTGCCTGAAGGCACCCAGCACGGCAAGACTTTCCGCCTGCGTGGCAAGGGCATCAAGGGCATCCGCTCCAGCTACCCAGGTGACTTGTACTGCCACGTGACCGTGGAGACGCCCGTCAAGCTCACCGAACACCAGCGCAAGCTGCTGAAGGAACTCGACGATTCACTGAAGAAGGGCGGCGACCGCCACTCGCCCAACGCGAAGAGTTGGACTGATCGGGTCAAGGACCTGTTCAAGTAGGCGCTGCGCAGGCCGATATGCCTGGGGATGAGCCGCGCCGACCACGACTTCAGCAGTTCCAAGGCGTTGATCATCGACGGCCACCCGACGTCTCGAAGCATCCTGGCATCGCAACTGCGGGATCTTGGCGTTGGCACGGTGATCCAGTGCAGCCGCGTCGCGGATGCCCGCAAGCACCTGGAGGTTCGCACTTTCGATGTGGTGCTGTGTGAGCAGTACTTCCAAGACGGCGGATCGTCGGGGCAGTCGCTCCTGGATGACCTGCGTCGAGCGCAACTGCTGCCCTTCTCCACCGTATTTGTCATGGTGACTGGCGAAGCCAGCTACACCGCTGTCGCCGAAGCCGCCGAATCGGCGCTGGACAGCTACCTGCTGAAACCCTTCGCCGCGTCGTCTCTGGCCGCGCGCCTGCTTGAGGCACGCAAGCGCAAGCGCATCTTGCGCGGGATCTTCACGGCCATCGAGTCAGGCGAGTTCGCCGATGCGGCCAGGCTGTGCCTGACCCGCTTCCAGCAGAAGGCTCCCTACTGGCTGTACGCAGCCCGGATCGGTGCCGAACTGTTGTTGCGCCTGGGCCAGCACGAAGCAGCACAGAAGATGTACCAGGCTGTCATCGATGCCAACGCCCTGCCCTGGGCCAAGCTCGGCATCGCGCGCTCGCAGCTTGAAAGCGGCAAGGTCCAGCAGGCGCGCCGCACGCTGGAAGTTCTGATCGCCGAGGATCCCAGCCACACCGACGCCTACGACGTGATGGGGCGGGTTCACATCGAGCAGGGTTCGCTGAACGAAGCGCTGGATACGTACCGGATGGCCACCCAGCTGACACCCGGCTCGATCGAGCGCCTGCAACGCCAGGGCATGCTGGCCTTCTACCTGGGCGAGCATGCCGAGGCACGCCGGACTCTGGAGCGGTCGGCCAGCATCGGCATCACCTCCAAGATGTTCGACTATCAATCGATGGTACTTCTGGCCTTCGCGCGCTTCAGGGACCGAGACAGCAAGGGCTTGCAGCGCTGCGCGGACAACTTGCGACATGTCCTCGAGCGCCATGGGGAGAGCCGGCGGCTGATGCGATTCACAGCACTTGTCGATGCGCTGTGCCTGATGATCAACCGGCAACCGGCTCGGGTGCTGGAGCAGTTGCGCCGATTGGCCCAGGATATCCAACGGCCCGACTACGACGTGGAGGCGGCTCTGAACATGGTTTCCCTGCTGTCAGAACTGGGCGCCGCCGACCTCCAGGTCGAGGAATCCAGCGGCTGGATCGAAACGCTGGCGTTGCGGTTCAGTGTTTCCAAGAGCCTCACAGAACTGTTGGCCGGTGCCGCCAAGGTGCACCCTCCCTACGCGGACGCGGTGCGTGCGGCGCACGTCAAGATCACCTCGTTGGCCGAGTCAGCGATGAACCACAGCCTGAACGGTGAGCCGCGTGCCGCCGCCAAGGCGCTGCTGGCTCATGGGGCCAAGACGCAGAACTCAAAGCTGATCGATATGGCGCGCATGGTGCTTCAGCGCCACGCGGAAAGGATCGCCGACAGCGCCGACCTGCTGGCCATGGCCGACGAACTGATGGCCGGGCTGTCCGCCGCCGCTGCCCCGTCCTTCAGCAGCAATGGCAACCGGCAAGCCGGCGGGGTGACGCTACGATCCGCCGCAGGCTCCGCGCCCGGCCCTGCGCCCGCGGCAACCGCCGCCTAGAAGAGGCTCTGCTGCGCGTTGTCGGCGCGAGGCCCGGGCGGCCGGGCAAATTTGGACAAATCCAGTTCGAAGCGCTGCTTGTTCAAACCGAGCCGGGCCACGCACTTGTCGAACCGCTGCCGGATCAGCTCGGCCCACAGTCCATGACCGGTCATGCGGCTGCCAAACTGCGGGTCGTTGTCCCGGCCGCCCCGCATGTCATGGATGCGGGCCATGACCCGCTTGGCACGTTCCGGGAAATGCTGGCCCAGCCACTGCTGGAACAGTGGGTTCACCTCCCAAGGCAGACGCAGCACGATACTGAAGGCCCGGCTGGCACCCGCGCGGGCAGCCGCTTCGAGAATGCGCTCGATCTCGGGCTCATTGATGAACGGGATCACCGGGGACACGCTGACGCCGACCGGGATGCCCGCTTGGGCGAGGCGCTCGATGGTTCTCAAGCGCCGTTCAGGCAGGCTGGCCCGAGGCTCCAAAATGCGGGCGAGACCGCCATCAAGTGTGGTGATGGACACATAGGCCGCCGCCAGACCTTCGGACGCCATGGGCGCCATCAGATCGATGTCGCGCTCTATGCCTGCGGACTTGGTGATGACCGAGAACGGGTGCCTGAACTCGCTCAGCACCCCGATCACGGCACGGGTGATGCCGAGTTTTCGCTCTGCTGGTTGGTAGGCATCGGTCGCCGCCCCGATGTTCAACGAAAGCGGCTCATAGCCCGGGCTGGACAAGGCGGCACGCAGCCGGTCTGCAGCGTTGACCTTGGCAAAGATTTGGGTCTCGAAATCGAGGCCGGGTGACAGGTTCAGGTAACTGTGGGTGGGCCGGGCGTAGCAGTAGATGCAGCCATGCTCGCACCCGCGGTAGGGG
>CAYJEC010000414.1:0-3741 GCA_964369025.1 uncultured Ideonella sp.
GCACGGAGCCGGTGCCGGGTGTGGGCAAGGTCCTGCCATTGCGGGTCGACCCGAGCCATCTGCACTGGTTCGACGCCGGATCGCGCCAACGGGTCTGAGCCGGTGTCCGCCACCCTGCCCCCTTGGCCGCTGCCGCGCTGGATCGCCCACCGTGGCGCCGGCAAACTGGCGCCCGAGAACACACTCGCCGCCTTCCGGGTTGGCGCCACTTTCGGCTATCGGGCCTTCGAGTGCGACGTGAAGCTGTCCGCCGACGATGTGCCCTTCCTGCTGCACGACGCAACGCTGGAGCGCACGACCTCAGACCACGGACGCGCTGCCGACCGGCCCTGGGGCGAGTTGTCGCGCGTCGACGCTGGCAGCTGGCACAGCCCTGCCTACGCCGGCGAGCCGCCTCCCAGCCTGCAGGCGATCGCCGCCTGGCTGCAGGCGAACGGCCATGGCCTGGACCTGGAGATCAAGCCCACACCCGGGGACGAGGAACGCACCGGCCGCATCGTGGCGGCGCACGCGCAGCGCCTATGGGCCGGCCGGTCAGACCTGCCTCTGCTCTCGTCGTTCCGGCCGGAAGCACTGGCCGGCGCTCGTGACACCGCACCGGCGCTGGCCCGTGCACTGCTGGTCGACACCGATTGGCCGGGCTGGCTGCCAATGGCCCAGGGGCTGGATTGCGTGGCCGTGATCACCAACCACACGCTGATGGACGCCGCATTGATCCGGCGCCTGCACGATGCCGGCCTGCGCGCGCTGGTCTACACCGTGAACGACGCCGACACGGCAGCGCGGTTGGTCAGCGAGGGCATCGACGGCATCATCACCGACGCGGTCGATCGGTTCGTGCCCACTGGCTGACCCCCAAGATCGAGGCGGCACGGCACCACCCCTAGGGATGGCTGGCGTGACGGCCGACGCCGACCATGGCAGCCAGACTCATTGGAGACCGCCATGAAGCCCCAAACCTTGCCCACCCAACCCAATCGCCGAGCGGCCCTGCTGGGCCTGGCGGCCGCCACCTTGGGCCTCGGCAACCAGGCTGCCAATGCGGCACCGCGGGCGGCTGCCTGGTCGATCGAGACCCTGCACGCCTTTGCGCCGAACGAGGGCACGCGCGCCGTCGGCAGCCTGGTCTTCGGGCCGGACGGCCTGCTTTACGGCGTGCATGCCATGGGTGGACAACGAGGCCTGGGCACGATCTACCGGCTGTCCCCTGGTGACGGCGCGTTCGGCGTGCTGCACCACTTCGACTATGCCTCGGAGGATGCAGCCGAACCCGAATGCGGCCTGGTGGTCGGGCAGGATGGCCGCCTGTGGGGCAGCAGCCTGTTCGGAGGCGCGTTCTTCCGCGGCACCGTCTACTCGATCGACACCGCCGGCGACGTGGTGGTGCAGGCCGAATTCGGTGCCGTCGATGCCGGCTTCAACCCCATGGGAAGCTTGGTGGAAGGCAAGGCCGGTCGCTTCTATGGCACGACAGGCGGCACGGTGTATCGGTTGGACGCCCGGCCCGGCGGCCAGTTGAAGGCCATCCACCGTTTCGATCCGGAAGGCGATGGTTGGGGCTCGGAGGCGGCGCTGACGCTCTCGCCGCAGGGTCTGCTCTACGGCACGAACGGGCGCGGGGGCGCCCACGGCCACGGCACCTTGTTCCGATTGGCAACCAACGGCCAGGGTTTCGAGACCTTGAAGTCACTGGATGGCGGCCTGGAGGGCAGCGACCCCGGCGTGGCCTTGCTGCGCGCCAGCGACGGCCACTTCTACGGCTGCACACGCACCGGCGGCCTGCACGACAAGGGCGTGCTGTTCCGCCTGGGCAACGACAGCAGCTACACGGTGCTGCACCACTTCCGTGGTGGCCCGTACGACGGCGCCTACCCGCGTGCGGCGCTGGTGCAAGGGCCGGACGGCGCGCTGTACGGCACCACCGTCGAAGGCGGTCAGGCGCCGCAGAGCTACGGCACCGTTTTCCGGTTGAGCCCGCGCGGGACGCTCAGGCTGATCCATCGCTTCAGCGAAGACGGTGCCGAGGGCGGCACGCCGGTAGGCGCCCTCACCTGGGGCCCCGACGGCCGCTTGTATGGCACGGGCCAGAGCGGCGGCGCGCACCACTGCGGCACGGTCTACCGGCTGACGCCGCCGGCCTGACGGTGGCTCAAGTGGTGCCCTCGGCCAGCGCCTCCGTGGCCTGAACCGACACCGGCTTGGGCAGGCTGCGCACGCCACGAATCACCGGCAGGCGCCAGGCCACCGCTGCCAGCACCAGCGCGGCCGAGCCGGCGAAGACCAGCGCTGCGCGCAGCCCCACGTGCTCACCCAGCCAGCCGCCCAGCAGCGCGCCCGGGCCGGCCGGGATCAGGATCAGCCAGCGCATCGTGCTTGTCATGCGGCCCAGCAGCGGCTCAGGCGTCACCGCCTGGCGCAGGGCCAGGAAGTTGATGAAGATGAGCACCGCACCAACGCCGAACAGGCTCAGCATCAGGCTGAACGCCGCCACGCCCCAGGGCCCGGCGGGCACATTGGCCACCAGCAACCAGCCGCTGCCGCAGACCGCGAACCCCAGCACCAGGCAGGGCCCAGGGCCAATGCGCCGGCTGATTCGGTCGCCCACCAGGCTGGCCAGCACCGTGCCCACCCCCAGCGCCACATAGCTCAGGCCCACGGCCTGCTCGGACAGCCCCAGCGTGCGTGTCGCAAACAGGATCTGCACCACGATGGCCGCGTGGTGGCACATCTGCCAGCACCCGACGCAGGCCGCGAGTGCCAACAGCAAGCGCTGGCTGGCCACGAAGCGCAGACCCTCCTTCAGGGAGGCCCAGAACGCGACGGCCCGGTGATTGTCGCGTTGCTCGTCGACAGTGATGCCACGCAGGATCAGCGCCGACGCCAGCAACAGCACGGCATCCACCAGCAGGGCCAGGGGCGCACCCACGACACGGATCAACGCCCCTGCCACCCCGGGGCCAGCCACCTCGGCACCCGAACTCGCCAAGGCGTTCTTGGCATGCGCCTCGACCAGCCGCTCGCGCGGCACCACCTGTGTCAGCACGATCTGAGCGGCCGAGCCGGCGACGGTGTACACGGTGCCGATGAAGAAGCCCACCGCGTACATCCAGGTCATGGTCAGCCAACCCAAAGCCCAGGCGAGGGGAACACTGAGCACAGCGAAAGCCAACACGGTTTCGCCGGCCACGTAGACCGGCAGCTTGCGCACGCGGTCCAGCCACACACCGGCGGGCAGCGAAAACAGCACGAACGGGATGATCTCCATCGAGGTGAGCAGGCCCATCTGGGTGGGGGTGGCCTGCAGCAGCACGGCCGCCGTCAGCGGCAGCGCGAGCATGGTCACCTGGCCGCCGAGAGAACTGATCAGGATGGAACTCCACAGGCGCCGGTAAGTGGCGTCGCGGAGCAGGTCGTTGCTCGCCAACTGGAAGCGCGCACGAAAGGCTTGAAACCATGACCTCATGGGTCGACTGTCTTTCTCGGCCAGATTGCCGCGGCGCACCCGGGTCAGGTGCAAGCCACGACAGGGAACAGCGAAAGAGGGAGGGGCCGTTTTCCGATTCTTCCGCCTGGGAAACCCGGCGGACGCCTTGATCAAAGGCGAAGAAGCCGAGGTGCCGCTAGCGCGGGCAGGCGCCCGCCATGACGAAGGCCGCCGGTCGGTGACCGGTGCAACGTCGAATGATGGCGGGTGCGGGCTTCATGGAAACTCGGAGAAGGCGATACAGGAGAGGCGTGATG
>CAYJEC010000415.1:0-3740 GCA_964369025.1 uncultured Ideonella sp.
GCGAGATCGCCAGCGGCAACCAGGACCTGTCGGCACGCACCGAGCAGACCGCGAGCAACCTGCAGCAGTGCGCCAGCTCGATGGCGCAACTGAACGGGACGGTGCGCCAGAGCGCCGATTCCGCATCGCAAGCCAACCAACTCGCTGCCTCCGCCACCACGGTGGCGCAGCGCGGCGGCCAGGTCGTTGCCCAGGTCGTCACGACCATGGACGAAATCAATGCGAGCTCGAAGAAGATCGCCGACATCATCGGCGTGATCGACGGAATCGCCTTCCAGACCAACATCCTGGCGCTGAACGCCGCTGTCGAAGCAGCACGTGCCGGCGAGCAGGGACGAGGCTTCGCAGTCGTCGCCGGCGAGGTGCGCAACCTGGCCGGCCGATCGGCTGAGGCTGCCAAGGAAATCAAGGGCCTGATCGGCGCCAGCGTCGAGCGAGTCGAGTCCGGCACCCGCCTGGTGCAGGACGCCGGCGCAACGATGAACGAGATCGTCTCCAGCGTCCAGCGCGTGTCCGACATCATCGGCGAGATCAGCGCGGCCGCCACCGAGCAGAGCAGCGGCATCGGCCTGGTGAATGGCACGGTCGTGCAACTCGACCAAATGACCCAACAGAACGCTGCGCTGGTGGAGCAATCCGCCGCCGCCGCCGAGAGCCTCAAGGGCCAGGCCGCCCGCCTGGCCAGCGTGGTGTCGATGTTCCGCCTGGCCGACGGCGAGGTTCGACGTGATACGCCGGCTGCATCGGCCGCCCCGGCATCCCGGCCGCAGACCAAGACCCAAGCCGCACCCGCGATCAAGGCTGCCACTGCGGCCCCCAGGGCCGTGCCGAAGCCCGCACCTGCCCGCCTGCCCGCAGCGTCGCCAGCGCCCGCCCCGGTGGCTGCCGAGACGGCTGGTGGCGACTGGGAAACCTTCTGATCCCGCCTGCCTTGCCGCTGCCCCGATAGCCTGCCGCCGAACCTGAAGTACCCGTCCACACGGAGACCCACGATGAACTGGATGAGAGCCTTCTCGATCCGCCTGCGCATGCGAGGTGCGATCGGCATGGTGCTGGCGCTGTTTGCCCTGGTGGGCCTGACCGGCCTGCTCGGCGGGCGCCACATGGCGTCGTTGAACGACGACTTCATGCACCACTCGCTGAAAGAGGTGCACAACGTCGGCGACATCCGTGCGGCGCTGAGCGAGGTCCGCCAGCACGAGAAAAACATGGTCATCGACTACGAGGACGGCGTCGCTGTGCTCAAGCACCGCGAGATGTGGGCCAAGGCCATCGAGCGAACCAAGCTGCAGCTCACCCGCATGCTGGAGGGTGAAGAAGACGAGGACAACGCCATTGCCCGCAAGTCGGTCGAGTCCATGGACGCCTACGCGGCCGCCACCAAGCACGTGCTGGAGCAGATCCAGAACGGGGCCTACGACAACGCCCGCACCGCGGACAAGATGCTGGCCAAGGCCAAGGAACATGTCGGCGCGGTCGAGAAGGGCGTCAACGACATCGAGCAGATCGTCGACAACGAGGCCGCTGCCACGCAGACCGAGTTCTTGGCCGCGATGCGCAGCACCTTCATGATCTTCGTCGGCGTGATCGGCCTGGTGCTGGTCGTCGTCGTGCCGCTGACCCTGCTGAATTCGGTCTCCATCACCCGCCCGGTCAACCACGCCCGCGACGTCGCGATGGCGATCGCCGAGGGCGACCTGACCCACCGGATCGAGACCGACGGCAAGGACGAGACGGCAGATCTGCTTCGTGCCCTGGCCCACATGCAGCAGTCGCTGTCCGGCCTGGTCGGCCAGGTGCGCCAGGCCTCCGACAGCATCCACACCGCCTCGAACGAGGTGGCCTCGGGCAACATGGACCTGTCCAACCGGACCGAGCAGGCAGCTGGCAACCTGCAGCAGACCGCTGGCGCCATGAGCCAGCTGACCGGCAGCGTACGCCAGAGCGCCGAAGCCGCCACCCAGGCCAACCAGTTGGCGGGCACCGCCTCGGCCGTGGCCCAGCGCGGCGGCGAGGCCGTCTCCCAGGTCGTCAGCACGATGGACGAGATCAACCATGCCTCTCGCAAGATCGGCGACATCATCGGCGTGATCGACGGCATCGCCTTCCAGACCAACATCCTGGCGCTCAATGCCGCGGTAGAAGCCGCGCGGGCCGGCGAACAGGGCCGCGGCTTCGCAGTGGTCGCCGGCGAGGTGCGCAATCTGGCCGGCCGCTCGGCCGAAGCCGCGCGCGAGATCAAGTCGCTGATCGCCGCCTCGGTGGAGAAGGTCGACTCCGGAGCGCGCCAGGTGCAGGACGCCGGTGCGACGATGAACGAGATCGTGGCCTCGGTGCAGCGAGTGACCGACATCATCCGCGAGATCACCGCCGCCTCGGTGGAGCAGAGCCAGGGCATCGGCCAGGTCAACGCCTCGGTGACCCAGCTCGACCAGATGACGCAACAGAACGCCGCACTCGTGGAGCAGAGCGCCGCAGCGGCCGAGAGCTTGAAGGACCAGGCCAGCCTGTTGCATGGCCTGGTGGCCCGCTTCCGCCTAGACAACCGCGCACCTGCACGATCTGCCTGATCCGGTTTCCCCCGGGCCCCACAACCTGAGCCACCGCCGACACCATGGAAACCTTTCTCCGTCGAATCTCCATCCGACACCGCCTGATCGGCGGCATGCTGGTCGTCAGTGTGTTGATCCTGGCGCTTGGCCTGTGGGCCAGCGTCAGCTACAAGCGCCTTCAGACCCAGACCGACGAGTTGCTCGATGCCCAGGCCAGTGTCAGCCGGGACACCAGCGCCATGCTGGCCGCTCTGGAACGAGTACAGCGCCACGAGCAGTCTGTGCTGCTGAACAGCAACAACGCCGTCGAGGCCGCCGAGTTCCGGGCACGGTGGGACAAGGAGGTTGGTGCCACCACCGCGATGCTGACCGCCAAGACCGACGACACCGAGCGCGCCAGGCACCTCGCCGAGGGAGCAGCCGGCCTGGCCGCCTATGCCAAGGAAGTGGGCTCGGTGTTGCAGCAGGTCGTCGACGCGAAGCTCGACAACACGGCCGGCTATGCCTATGCACAACGGGCCCTGCCCGAACTGGAGAAGGCCCGCGGCACCCTGGCGTCAATGGTCAAGGAGACCGAAGATCGCATCGCCGCCGAGCGCGCCGAGGCGAAACAGACGGGCCTGATCCAGTCCAACCTGCGCCTGGCTGGCGCTGCCGCCGTGCTGGGCATCTTCTTCGCGCTGATGTGGACGATGGCCCGCTCGATCGCCAACCCGCTCAACGAGGCCACCGCTTGCGCCCAGCGCATCGCCCGCGGCGACTTGTCGCAGGCCATCCGCAACGAAGGGACCGACGAGGTCTCGGCCTTCGTCCGCTCGTTGATCGACATGCAGCAATCGCTGCGCGGCATCGTCGGCCAGGTGCGCGCCAGCGCCGACAGCATCTCCACCGCGAGCGCGGAAGTGGCCTCAGGCAACCTGGATCTGAGCCAGCGCACCGAGCTCGCCGCCAGCAACCTGCAGGAAACCGCTGCCTCGCTGCACGAACTGACCGGCAATGTCCGCCAGAGCGCCGACTCCGCGTCCCAGGCCACGCAGCTTGCCTCCTCGGCCAGCCAGGTCGCCGAGCGTGGCGGCCAGGTCGTCGCGCAGGTTGTCCGCACCATGGACGAGATCAACGCCAGCTCGAAGAAGATCTCCGACATCATCGGCGTGATCGACGGCATTGCCTTCCAGACCAACATCCTGG
>CAYJEC010000416.1:0-3739 GCA_964369025.1 uncultured Ideonella sp.
GACCAACTTCCGCGAGGAATGCGAGACCGACCTGTTCGGCGAGCAGGTCGTGCTCTGCGGCGGCCTGGTCGAGCTGATCCGCGCCGGCTTCGAGACGCTGGTGGAAGCCGGCTACGCGCCGGAAATGGCCTACTTCGAGTGCCTGCACGAGGTGAAGCTGATCGTCGACCTGATCTACGAAGGCGGCATCGCCAACATGAACTACTCGATCTCCAACAACGCCGAGTACGGCGAGTACGTCACTGGCCCCAAGGTCGTGACGGCCGAGACCAAGAAGGCCATGAAGAAGTGCCTGGAGGACATCCAGACCGGCGAATACGCCAAGAGCTTCATCCTCGAGAACCGGGCCGGCGCGCCGACGCTGATCTCACGCCGACGCCTGACCGAGGAACACCAGATCGAGGTGGTTGGCGAGAAGCTGCGCGCCATGATGCCCTGGATCAAGGCCAACAAGCTGGTCGACAAGAGCCGCAACTGAACGGCCCGTGCTCGCCAACGAAGGGGCTGCCGAAGGCGGCCCCTTCTTGCTGGTGCTGCTGTATCCTCCCGCCCCATGGACGAACCCCACGAGAATGCCGAGGCGGCGGACGGGCCTGACCTGCCCCCGCGTCAGCGACGCAAGGGCATCTATGCGCTGCCCAATGCGATCACACTGTCGGCCCTGTTCGCCAGCTTCTACGCCATCGTGATGGCGATGAACGGGCGCTTCGAGACCGCCTGCATCGCGATCTTTGCGGCCGCCGTGCTGGACAGCCTGGACGGCCGCGTGGCACGCATGACCAACACGCAAAGCGCGTTTGGCGAACAGATGGACAGCCTGGCGGACATGGTGAGCTTCGGTGCTGCCCCCGCGCTGATCGTCTACCAGTGGGCCCTCAAGGACATGGGCAAACTGGGCTGGATTCCAGCCTTCGTCTACATCGCCGGCGCCGCGCTCAGGTTGGCTCGCTTCAACGTCAACATCGGCGTGGTCGACAAGCGCTTTTTCCAGGGCCTGCCCAGCCCGGCTGCCGCCGCTTTGGTGATGGGCCTGATCTGGGTGGTCGACGACGCCGGCGTCAAGGGCGCCAGCAAGGTGGACTGGGCCACCTGGTCGGCGTTCTTCGTCACCCTGTATGCAGGCCTGACGATGGTGACCAACGCGCCGTTCTACAGCTTCAAGGTGTTCGGGGGGCGCCGCACCGTGCCGTTCATAGTGCTCGTGGCCATTGCGCTGGGCATCGCGGTGGTCAGCCTGGACCCGCCCCGCGTGCTGTTTGCGCTGTTCTGCGCCTATGGCCTGTCGGGCTATGTGGTCTACGGGTACAAGCGGGCGAAGGGCAAGCCGGTCAGTGTCATCGCCACCTCGACCGACGAGCCGGATGAGCGCGGCCTGCACTGAGCGCGGTGCCAGGGCCCGTGCTATATTGAAGCCATGAACGCCGGTTCGACCGCCATTGCCCTGCTGCTACTGCTAGGAGATTCCTGGGCACGCTGATCGAACTCGTCCTTCACACACCGCTTTCCCCCCGATCAACGGCCCGCACTTGCGTCAAGCAGCGGGCCGTTTTTCATTTCACATCGCCAACTCACAGAGACTGCCATGGCCGACAAGCTCATCATTTTCGACACCACCCTGCGCGACGGCGAGCAATCGCCCGGTGCGTCGATGACCAAGGACGAAAAGCTGCGCATTGCCCGCCAACTGGAGCGCCTTCGTGTGGATGTCATCGAGGCCGGCTTCGCCGCCTCGTCGAACGGGGATTTCGAAGCGGTGAGAACCATCGCCGAGCACATCCGCGAGTCGACCATCTGCTCGCTGGCGCGTGCCAACGACCGCGACATCGCCCGCTCGGCCGAGGCCCTGGCCCAGGCCGCCCGCGGCCGGATCCACACTTTCATTGCCACCAGCCCGCTGCACATGGAAAAGAAGCTGCGGATGACGCCGGACCAGGTCTTCGAGCAGGCCAAGCAGGCTGTGCGCTTCGCCCGCAACCTGTGCGGCGACATCGAGTTCTCGCCCGAGGATGGCTACCGTTCCGAGCCGGATTTTCTCTGCCGTGTGCTGGAGGCGGTGATCGCCGAGGGCGCGACGACCATCAACATCCCCGACACCGTGGGCTATGCCGTGCCGGAGTTGTATGGCAACTTCATTCGGGAACTGCGCGAACGCATCCCCAACTCCGACAAGGCCATCTGGTCCGTGCACTGCCACAACGATCTCGGCATGGCTGTCGCCAACTCGTTGGCTGGCGTCAAGATTGGCGGCGCGCGGCAGGTCGAGTGCACGATCAACGGGCTGGGCGAACGCGCAGGCAACTGCTCGCTCGAGGAGGTGGTGATGGCGGTGCGCACCCGCCGCGACTACTTCGGCCTCGACGTGGGCATCGACACCACACAGATCGTGCCGGCCTCGCGCATGGTCAGCCAGACCACCGGCTTCGTCGTGCAGCCCAACAAGGCCGTGGTCGGTGCCAACGCCTTCGCGCACGCTTCGGGCATCCACCAGGACGGCGTGCTCAAGGCCCGCGACACCTACGAGATCATGCGCGCCGAGGATGTGGGTTGGTCCGCCAACAAGATCGTGCTGGGCAAGCTCTCGGGTCGAAACGCGTTCAAGCAGCGCCTGCAGGAACTGGGCGTGGAACTGGAATCCGAATCCGAGGTGAACGCCGCCTTTGCCCGCTTCAAGGACCTGGCGGACCGCAAGAGCGAGATCTTCGACGAGGACATCATCGCCCTCGTGGGCGACGAAAGCGTGACCGACGAGCGCGAGCACTACCGGTTCCTGTCGCTCGCTCAACGCTCCGAAACCGGCGAGCGCCCACACGCGCGGGTGGCCTTCGTCATTGGTTCCGAGGAGTACACGGTCGGCAGCGACGGCAATGGCCCGGTCGACGCGACCCTGAAGGCCATCGAGTCCAAGGCACAGAGTGGCGCCGAGATGCTGCTCTATTCGGTGAATGCCATCACCTCGGGCAGCACAGAATCGCAAGGCGAGGTCACCGTCCGGCTGCAGCATGGTGGCAGGGTGGTGAATGGGGTGGGCGCCGATCCAGACATCGTCGTTGCCTCGGCCAAGGCGTACCTCGCGGCGCTGAACAAGTTGCACGCCAAGGGCGAACGGGTTGCAGCGCAGGGTTGAGTGACCGGCGCGCCCGGCGCCGGCCCACTTGAGGAAAGGCATGCAAGTTTTTGATCTTGCATGTCTTTTTTGTTTCAAATAGACTCATCCTGCCATCTGCTTTCGCCAAGGGCCCCGAACCAATGCCGAGAATCAAGCAATTCAAGCCCACGGTGGCCTTGTTGGGGCTTCTGCTTGGCCTGTCGTTCGCCGGGTCTGCGTGTTCCGCTGCCAACAAGCCCAGCAACTCCACCACCCCGCGTACAGCGACATCCGCCAAGGCCAAGCCTGCCTCCGCCACCCGGAGCCGGGTGGCCTCGACCCGCGCCGTGCGCAAAGTCGCTCCGCGACGTTCTGTGGTCCGGGTGGCGGAGCCTGCGCGCCAATCCTTCGGTCAGTTGTACGGCCTGCACGACACCGCAGATCCGCTCGACCTGAAATCCAGCGTCGCGTTCGTGCTCGACACCGAGACCAACGAGGTCCTGCTCAACAAGAATTCGAAGGCGGTGCTACCCATTGCCTCGATCACCAAACTGATGACCGGGCTGGTGGTCACCGAGGCCAATCTGCCGCTCGATGAGACCTTGTCGATCACCCAGGAGGACGTGGACACCGAGAAGGGCAGTTCGTCGCGCC
>CAYJEC010000417.1:0-3731 GCA_964369025.1 uncultured Ideonella sp.
CCATCTTTATCGGCGGCTATGGCGGGGCATGGACTTTCCTGTTCCCGCTTCCTGCCAATTCTGGAGGGGCGTGGGGGCAGCACGCGGCAGGTACTTTCCTGCTCGGCTATGTCTTCATCGGCGTCGCGTTCCTGCTCTTGTACCTCGAAGTCGGACGCAAGCTGATCTCCGCCTATGGCGGCATCGGTGGTGCCTTGGGCTGGCCTCTCGCCTTCGGACGCGGCTCCGCCGAGGACGCGCCGCCGCCCACCGTCGTGGCGGCCATGGCGACCACCGTGTTCAACACCATCGGCACGGTGGTGGGCGCGGCAGTGCTCGCCAGCAGCCTGGTCAACCTCTACTTTCCCGAATTCAAGGTCGATGCTTTGCTGGCCAAAAACATGACCTATTTCTTCGGTCATGTTTTCATCAATGCCAGCATCTACATGGCGGTGATCGCGGTTTACGAGATCATCCCGGAATATACCGGCACCCCGTGGAAAACCTCACGGATGTTTGTCATCGCCTGGTCGGCGGTGCTGCTGTTTGTCATGGCGGTCTATCCGCACCACCTTCTGCAAGACGTGGCGATGCCAGCCTGGGCGCTGGTGATGGGGCAGGTGGTGTCGTACCTTTCGGGCATTCCCCTGTTGGCAGTTACGGCGTTCTCGCTCATCGTCTATCTGCGCAAGGCGGACAAGCTGCGCTGGGATCTTGCTTCCGCTCTGCTCGTTCTGGGCGTTGCCGGCTGGTCGGTTGGATCGGTTCCGGCAATCATCGACGGGATGATTTCGGTCAACAAGGTCATGCACAACACCCAATGGGTGCCGGGCCATTTCCACATCTATCTGATCCTGGGCGAAGTGGCGATGAGCTTCGGCTTCATGATGTGGCTTGTCGGGCGGCGTGAACGGCTGCCGGTGAGCGGCGCGAACCGGCTGGCGTTCAGTGCCTACCTGATCGGCGGCGCGGGTTTTACCGTCATGTTCCTGATATCCGGCGCGCTTTCCGTGCCGCGCCGGTGGGCTGTCCACGCGCCGCAATGGTTCCTGCAGAACCAGATCGCAACAGCGTTCGGAGCGCTCGTCATCCTGGGCGCTGCGGTGTTCTTCGTGCGCTACGTGCGCTGTCTGAAAGCTTCGGCTGCGGAGGCCTGAGGTGCAGGCCTGGCTGGCATCGCTGCTGGTGCTTGCCGGCGGTCCGGCCCTGCTCTGGCAGACCACCGACCAGGGCCGGGCACTGACTGCGGAAAGTGCCCGGCGGCTTGCCGCAGTTTCCCGGGGCACACCAGTCAGTCCGTTCACGCTTGAAACCATGTCCGGGGCGACCGCCCGCGTCCCGGGACAAGGCAAAGTCGCCATTGTCGAGTTCATCTATACGAGTTGCCCGACGATCTGCCAGTCGGCGGGAGCGGATATGCGGCAACTGGCCGACCGGGTGCGTGCAGCAGGCTTGTCAGACCGGGTCGCGCTCTATTCGGTCAGTTTCGATCCCGGTTTCGACACGGTCGACAAACTCGCGGACTATGGCGAACGGCATGACGCGGACGGGGCTCTCTGGACAATCACTCGTCCACAGGAGTCGGTCCTGCCCCGCTTGCTCGATGAATTCGGCATCATCGTCCTGCCCGACCGGATGGGCGGCTATACGCACAACGTGGCGGTTCACGTCGTCGGACCTGACGGCAGGATCGGTGGAATTCACGATACCGGTGATTTCGATGGGGCACTGGCCACCGCGGCAAGGCTGCTGCGATGAAGCATTTCCGGTCTGTTCGCTCCAGGGTGATCGTTGCGCTACTGGCCTTCTGCCTGCTCGGCAACGATTGGCTGGTAGCAGATCCGGTGAGCCATGTGCTTGTCCAACTACCATTGCTCGCCCTGGCAGGCTGGCTGGCGTTTCATGGCTCGGCGGGGCAGGGCTTGCGCTGGGCTGAAGGCGGTTTTGCGCCGCTGCTCTTTGCCTTGTTCGGCATTGCCTGGTGGATGCTCCCGCGCGTCATCGACGCTTCGGTGAGTGAGGCCGGGATGATGCTGGTCAAGTTCGCCAGCCTGCCTGCAATCGGCGCAGCAGTAGCACTGGGCTGGCGGCGCGCGCATCCCTTGCTGCGCGGCTTTGGCAAAGCGCAGGCCATTTCGATGGCCGGCTTCATGGCCTTCCTTTTCACCCATTCCCCGGCCCGGCTGTGCAACAATTACCTGATCGCCGACCAGTGGCGGCTTGGCGAGGGCTTTCTCTGGCTGGCAATTGCACTGGCAATTGCCTGGAGCGCCCCGCTTTTCACCGGCAGAGCCGCGAAACACCCGCCCGCTTCATCGCAGCGAATTCAACACCTTCAAGGAGCTGTTCCATGAAATTGCCTCATCCTGTCGTCGTTCTTGGCTGCATGTTGCTAGCCGCCTGCGGGCGACCGGCTTCCGACACCGCGCCGGCACAAGGCGATTCCGGCAGCATTGGTGCAGAACCCGCGTCTCCGGTTGCGACAGAAGAGCCCGTGGCCGCCGCCGATCCGGTTGCACATGGCAAGACCCTGTTCGCGCGCTGCGCGGCCTGTCACAGTGTGGAACCTGGAAAGAACGGCGTCGGACCCTCGCTGCACGCAATTGTCGGCAAGCAGTCGGCAAGCCAGGCAGGCTTTACCTATTCGCCCGCGTTGCAGGGCGCAAAGCTGACTTGGGATGAGCAGACGCTGTCAGCCTATCTCGAAAATCCGCAAGCGTTCGTGAAGGGCAACAAGATGGCTTTTGCCGGATTGAAAATGCCCGAGGATCGCGCAGACCTCATTGCCTACCTCTCGACCGTGAACTGAGCTTGTCTGGATGACCCAGGGGCGTGATACCCAGACCCACCTGCACGGTGTTCGTCTACCAGGGTTCTCGTGGCTGGATCGCGTCAAGGCAGCATCCGGGGCGCTACTGGGAATTGCCCTGACAGCTCTCGTTTGTGCATTGCTTGCCAGAGATGGGACCGCCCCATGGCTGGTTGCCCCAATCGGCGCGTCCGCTGTCCTGTTGTTTGCAATCCCGGCCAGCCCGCTGGCGCAGCCTTGGGCCGTGGTCGGGGGCAACACCGTTTCAGCACTGGCCGCTGTTGTCCTGACCCGGTTCGTTCAAGAACCGGCGCTAGCTGCGGGTTGCGCGGTCGGCGTTGCCATCCTGGCGATGACTGCATTACGTTGCCTGCACCCGCCTGGCGGCGCTGCGGCATTGCTCGTTGCGTTGGGCGGAGGCGAAGGTCCCGCGCATAGCTGGTTGTTTGCGCTGCAACCGGTCGCCTTGAACTCGCTGCTGCTCGTGCTATGCGCCATGCTCTAACACCGGATTTCCGGGCACAGCTATCCGCACCGGGCCGGTCAACCGGGTGGACTTCGGGGTCGCCCCTCGCCGGTCGAGAGGATCGGACCTTCGCCCGATGCGCTGTCCGAAGTGTTGGGAAGCTACGGCGATGTCCTCGATGTCAGCGAGGCCGATCTGCAGACGCTTTTCCGTGAAGTCGAACTGAGACAACTGGAGCAGGATACGGCAAGCCTGACGTGCCGCGACATCATGTCAGCCTGTCCGATTTGCGCGCCAGAAGAACTTGGCCGCGATGATGTGGAGGCGCTTATGACCGAACACCGCCTGCATGCGCTGCCGGTTGTTGATAGTTTGGGTAAGGTGCAGGGCATCATTACCGCTTTGGATCTGGTGCGGCCCGGCAAGATGGCGAGAGAATTATCATAGTGTATTAGTAAAATATTTAAAACGAGATAG
>CAYJEC010000418.1:0-3721 GCA_964369025.1 uncultured Ideonella sp.
ACCTTCCGCGACATGGGCGCCGCCTATGGCGTCGGGCTGATCCTGATCTACCTGCTGGTGGTGGCCCAGTTCCGCAGCTACGTGACGCCGCTGATCATCATGGCGCCGATTCCCCTGACGATGATCGGCGTGATGCCGGGCCACGCCCTGCTCGGTGCCCAGTTCACCGCCACCTCGATGATCGGCATGATCGCGCTGGCCGGGATCATCGTGCGCAACTCCATCCTGCTGGTCGACTTCATCGAGCTGCAGGTCGCGCGCGGCATGGCATTCGCCGAGGCCGTGTCCAGCGCCGCCGCGGTGCGCGCCCAACCGATCGCGCTGACTGCCCTGGCTGCCATGACGGGCGGCTTTTTCATCCTCGACGACCCGATCTTCAACGGCCTGGCCGTCTCGCTGATCTTCGGCATCGGCGTGTCCACCCTGCTGACGCTGATCGTCATCCCGGTCCTGTATTTCGCCGTCTACCGCGGCCGCCACGAATCTGCAACCAGCGCCTGAAGAGCGCCCCCAGGAGACAAACCCATGGCCCACATCGTCATCATCGGCGCCGGAATCGGCGGCATGCCCGCCGCCTACGAGATGCGCGAGCGACTGCCCAAGGAGCACCGCGTGACCGTGGTGAGCGCGGTCGACTACTTCCAGTTCGTGCCCTCGAACCCGTGGATCGCCGTCGGCTGGCGCCAGCGCGAGGACATCGTGCTGCAGGTGGGCCCGCTGCTGGCCAAGAAAGGCATCGAGTTCATCGCCCAGGCGGTGACGGCCATCGACGCACCGGGCAACCAGCTCACGCTGGCCAACGGCGAGGCGCTGGCCTACGACTACCTGGTGATCACCACCGGGCCGAAGCTCAGTTTCGACGAGGTTCCCGGTGCCGGGCCGCACGGTGGCCATACCCACTCGGTCTGCTCGGTGGACCATGCGCAGGCCTTCTGGGCCGACTACCAGGAGTTCCTGAAGAACCCCGGCCCCATCGTCGTCGGCGCCATGCCCATGGCCAGCTGCTTCGGGCCGGCCTACGAGTTCGCATTCATCGTCGACGCCGATCTGCGCAAGCGCAAGCTGCGCAACAAGGTGCCGATGACCTTTGTCACGAGCGAGCCCTACATCGGCCACCTGGGACTGGGCGGCGTGGGCGACTCCAAATCCATGCTGGAGTCCGAGATGCGTGGCCACGACATCAAGTGGATCACCAACGCCAGGACGACCAAGGTCGAAGCCGGCAAGCTCTTCACCACCCAGCTCGACGACCAGGGCCAGGTGCTCAAGGAGCACGAGGTGCCCTTCAAGCTGGCCATGATGCTGCCCGCCTTCAAGGGTGTGGACGCGGTGGCCTCGGTGCCCGAGCTGTGCAACCCGCGCGGCTTTGTCATCATCGACGAACACCAGCGCAGCAAGAAGTACCGCAACATCTTTTCTGCCGGCGTCTGCGTGGCCATCCCGCCGGTCGAGGCCACCCCCGTGCCGACCGGCGCGCCCAAGACCGGCTACATGATCGAGACCATGGTGACCGCGATCGTGCACAACATCGCCGCCGACCTGAACAACCAGCCTGCCACGGCCAAGGCCACCTGGAACGCCATCTGCCTGGCCGACATGGGCGACACCGGTGCCGCCTTCGTGGCGCTGCCGCAGATCCCGCCGCGCAACGTGAACTGGTTCAAGAAGGGCAAGTGGGTCCACTTGGCCAAGATCGCCTTCGAGAAGTACTTCATGCGCAAGATGAAGACCGGCAACTCCGAACCCGTCTACGAAAAATACGTCCTCAAGGCACTCGGCATCGTGCGCCTTGTGGATCACTGATTCACCCTCCTGGAGATCACCATGACCATTGACCGCCTCATTCACATCTTCGCCGGCTGCTTCATCCTGCTGTCGCTGGCCCTGGGCGTGCCGGGCAGCCCGCTGTTCCTGAACACCTGGTGGCTGGCCTTCACCGCGTTTGTCGGGGCCAACCTGCTGCAGTTCGGCTTCACCGAGGTCTGCCCGATGGGCTGGATGCTCGGCAAGCTGGGCGTCCCCAAGACCAGCGCCCGCTGAGCGCCCAACCGTTTTTCGCACGAGCAACGACAATGGCCGCCTCACGACCAACAACCTCCCCCGAGACGGAGTTTTGTGCCATGGCCATGCTCACCGATGACAAGACCCGCACCGATCTGCTGAACCGCCTGAAGCGCGCCGAAGGCCAGCTCCGCGGCGTGCAGCGGATGATCGAGGAGGGCCAGCCCTGCCTCGACATCGCCAGCCAAATGGCCGCCGTGCGCAAGGCGCTCGACAGCACCTATGTGCGCATGACCGTGTGCTTCATGCAGCAGGAGCTGGGCGCCCGCCTGGGCGGTGGCGACAAGGGCCGCGCCCAACTCGCCGAGGTGCTGGACGAAGTCCAGACCCTGCTCGGCAAGGTGCGTTAGCGGCGGCGGTGGCGGGTCGTCCACCTTGTTCCACACGACAGGACTTCCGATGACCCGATCCACCCCCCCACTTTCGCGCCGCCTGGCCCTCGCCATGGGTGCGGCCGCCTGCCTGATGTTCAGCCTAGGCAGCGGGCACGCGCAGGCACCGGCCACCACGGCGATGGTCGCCTTCGACGGCGTCTACATCCCCGCCTTGTTCCAGACCGGCTCGGCTGGCCAGTCGACCGAGGCCGCCGCACGGGCGCGCGCATCGATGGCCCGCCTGGCCGGGCAGTGGCCGGGCCGCCGCCGCGCGCTGGCCGCGGTATGGCCGCGCGACGCCGCCTGGCAGGGTGACCTGAACCGGCTTGACGCCGCCCTGCGGCGCGCGGGTGATCAGGTCACCAAGGCCGAATGGCCCGACTCCCACGAGACGCTGGAGCAGGTGCGCGCCATTCTCTACGCCGCCCGTGCGAACCGCGCCATGGCCTACGCACCCGACAGCCTAACCGCCTTCCATGCCGCCATGGAACATGTGGCAGAGGACGCCAAACGCTGGGCGCCTGAGGCCGTCGGCGCCGCCGAGCGGGCCCAGGTCGAGCGGCATTACGCCGCTGCACGCGCCACCTGGCGCCATGTCGAGACCACCGCCTGGGACGCGCAGGCGCTGGCCCTCTCACCGGCGCGCTGGGCCCAGTTCCAGGCCGCGCTGGCCGAGGAGGGCGCTGCGCTGCAACAGCTCCACGAAGCCCTGCGATCAGGGCCACCCGCCGCCCTGCTGAAGGCCGCAGGCGCGATCAAGGGCCCATTTGTGCGCGCCTACACCGCGCTGGGCTGGCCCGCCAACGAGAACCCCATCCCCCTGCCGGCCTGAGACCCAGGAGCGACAGCACCTTCCAGACCGTCCGCCTGGCCCAGCGCCAGGACTACCAGTTCGACATCGACTTCGGCGCCGGTTTGCCGCCGCTGCAAGCCGACGAACCCGCGCCGCTCGGCCAGGGACAGGGCCCGACACCGGTGCAACTGCTGGCCGCCTCGGTGGGCAACTGCCTCGGCGACTCACTGTTGTTCGCCTTGCGAAAGTTCTAGCAGAAGCCCGAGCCCATCCACACCGAGGTGCAGGCGGAGATCGGCCGCAACGCCGAAGGCCGGCTGCGCGTGCTGGGCCTGAATGTCACGCTCACGCTGGGCGTGCCGGCGGCATCGCTGGAACATCTGGAGCGCGTGCTCGCCACCTTCGACACCTACTGCACCGTGACGCAGAGCGTGGCCGGATCCATCCCCGTCACCCTGCGGGTGCACGACAGCAGCGGCGCGATCCTGCGCTG
>CAYJEC010000419.1:0-3719 GCA_964369025.1 uncultured Ideonella sp.
GCTTGCACGCCAGGGTGCCAGATCGTCGTTTGCAAATTGGTTTGCCTTGGGCAAAGTTCAGGGACCTCCCTCTGGGCACTCAACGGGGCGCATCAGCCCGCGGGCTGGCGGGCAGAGGAGGGCATCGCCAGGCGAATGGCTTCGGACAGCACCTGGCGGTCGCAAATGTGGTTGGCCAACAAGAGCACCAGTTTGGCCATCAGCTTGCGGCTTTCATCGTCGGGCAATTCGCGCTGGGCGTTGACGAGTTCTTCGTAGAAGCCGTCGGGGTCGGCGATCTGGGGAGTGCGGATCAAGGGCATGGTCGTCTCCTGGGCGTGTGAGGGCGGGCGGTTCAGTGGCCCAGGCACCGGGCCAGGGCACCCCGGATACATGCAATGTCAAACTGCCGCCAGCGTGCAGCCACATGATGGTCGGGACGCAGCAGGTACACCGTGCCGGGGCGGCCGTCGTAGCGCTGGGCCAGCAGGCCCTCGCCGTCGATCAGGTCGCGGCCCACCGCCAGCACGCGGGCACTGATGCTGCCGAAGCGCACCTCGCCCTCCGGCACAGGGCCGAAGCAGAGCAGGGTGAAACCCTGCACAAGATGATTCAGCAGCCAGCCAGGGCAGCCTTGCGCGTCGGCCACCGGCGCGTCGGCGGCGTTGGTGCCGGGCCGCATGGTGCCGGCGAAGCTGTCGGCATCGGGCGTGTTCAGCGCCGAGTGCACGTACGGTGTGGGGGTCGACAGGCGTCCGCTGTTGACCAGCGGGCGCGCAAAGGGCTCGCTGTGCGCCAGCTCGAGCACAGCATCGCGCAACACGAGGCTGCCTGGCGTCTTGGGCGTGATGAAGTCGGTGGATCGGGTGGACTGGCGCAGGTTGTCGTCCGCCGCGAACGCGCGCTCTTCGTGATAGCTGTCCAGCAGCGCCGGCCCGGCCTGGCCATCCAGCACGCGCTGCAGCTTCCAGACCAAGTTGTCGATGTCCTGCACGCCGGTGTTGGCGCCGCGGGCGCCGAACGGCGAGACCTGGTGCGCAGCGTCGCCAGCGAAGAGCACGCGCCCGTGGCGGAACCGGTCGATCCGGCGGCAGGCGAACTGGTAGACCGAGACCCATTCCAGCTCGAACTCGACCTCGCTGCCCAGCATGGCTTGAATGCGCGGGATCACCTTCTCCGGCTTCTTTTCCTCCTCAGGGTCTGCGTCCCAGCCAAGCTGGAAGTCGATGCGCCAAACGTTGTCGCATTGCTTGTGCAGCAGTACGCTGGTGGGCGTGCCTGCGCAGCCGGGTACGGCGGCACCGGTATGGAACGGCGGGTCGAACCAGAACCAGCGCTCGGTCGGGAACTCCGCTTTCATCACCACATCAGCGATCAGGAACCGATCCTGAAAGTACTGCCCGCTGAACTCGGCACCCACCATGCGGCGGGTATCGCTGTTGGCGCCGTCGCAGGCTATGACCCAGTCGGCCTCCATGCAGAAGACGCCGTCGGGCGTCTCGACTGTCAGCACCGCGTGGTCCGGCAGTTGCTGCAGATCCAGCAGCTTGTGCTTCCAACGCAGGTCGACGTGCGGCGAACGCCCGCAGGCCTCGACCAGGAACTCCTCGAGGTAGTACTGCTGCAGGTTGATCATGGCCGGCATCTTGTGGCCCGGCTCCGGCAGCAGGTCGAAGCTGTAGACGGGGTCGTTGCCGAAGAACACCTTGCCGACCTTCCAGCGCACGCCCCTCTCGACCATGCGCTCGCCCACGCCCAGGCGATCCCACACCTCCAATGCACGCTTGGCGTAGCAGACGGCCCGCGAGCCGATGCTCACGGTGTCGTTGTCATCCAGCACCACGACAGGCAGGCCCCGCGCTGCGCATTCGAGCGCAGCCGTGAGGCCGATCGGCCCAGCCCCGATGACCACCACAGGGTGGCGCTGCACCACCCCGTCGCGCTGCGCAGCGCTCTGGTGGTAGGGGAACTTGGGGTAGGCGTAGGTCTTCAGCATGGGTGCTCCCGACGTGTTTGGTTCGTCAGTGGGCGGAGAGTGCCTTGGTGTGCATCCATGCAGCGTGCTTGGGTGCACGCTTGGTGCGCGACCATTCAGCCAACATGTCCCACTTCACCGCGTCGAGCTTGGCCATCTGTTCATCAGTGGCGGTGTCTGCGGCCAGCTCGATGCGGTGACCGTTGGGGTCGAAGAAATAGATCGACTGGAAGATCGTGTGATCCGTCGGGCCTATCACTGCGATGCCTGCCGCCTCGAGTTTGGACTGGGTCTGAGTCAATGTCGCGAGGCTGTCAACCTTGAAGGCAATGTGCTGCACCCACTCCGGGGTGTTCTCGTCACGGCCCATGGCGGGCGAGTTCGGAATCTCGAAGAAGGCAAGGATGTTGCCGCCGCCGGCGTCCAGAAAGACGTGCATGTACGGATCCGGCGCGCCGGTGCTCGGCACCTGGTCTTCGGCGATGGCCAGTACGAAGCCCATGTTCAGGTGCTCGGCGTACCAGCGCACCGTTTGCTCCGCATCCTTGCAGCGGTAGGCCACGTGGTGCATGCGTTCGATCTTCATGGGGCGTCTCCGTTGGGGTCAGTGTGGTTATATAGTAACGCAAGTTATTAAATATGCCAAGGCGAGATACTTGGAGATTTCTTGCCTTGTCACATCCGTTACGATACCGGGCCATGGATCTGGAGCAATTTCTCCCTTGCCGCGTGGCCGTGCTGGCTGAATCATTGAGCCAATGCGTGGGCCAGGTCTATCGTGAGCGCTTTGGCCTGAGCCGTGACGAGTGGCGCGTGCTCGCCGCGCTCGCCGACGGTGGCAGCCATCGCATGGTGGACATCGCTTCGCGCAGCACGCTGGAGAAAATGCAGGTCAGCCGCGCGGCGGCGCGCATGGATGCCGCAGGGCTGCTGGACAAGTTGCCTGATCCCGACGACGGCCGGGGCTGGCTCCTGAGGCTGAAGCCCGCAGGCCGGGCCTTGTATGCCAAGCTGGTGCCGATGGTGCGCTCTCGCGAGGCGTTCCTGCTCGACGCCTTGACACCTGAAGACCGTGCGGTTCTCGACCGTGCGCTCACCCAACTGGGGCAGCGCGCTGCACAACTGCTCAGCCAGGGTTGATCAGGCTTGCAGGCCGCCTCAGGCAGCGCGGGCCAACATGGTGCGTCGAAGCGCCCCTTAAGGCGCTGCTAATGCGCATCGGTGAAGCTGGGGTGTGAGCAAGTCGCTCGCGCTGGAGGGTCCCCGTGCATCTCATATTCAAAACAAGCCTGGCCTCCACCGCCATGCTTTTCGCCGCCGCCACGTCGGCAGCGCCGCCGCCACCCGGGCGCCTGCTGGCATCCAACTGCTTCCAGTGTCACGGCACGAATGGCGCAGGGCCCGGCTTCGACAACCTGGCCGGCAAGTCGGCTCGCTCGATCTTCGAGGCCATGAAGGAACTACAGGCTGGCAAGGAAGGCGAAGACATCATGAGCAAACACTCGCGTGGCTACACCGACGACCAGTTGAACCTGCTGGCCGAGTGGTTGTCGCTGCAAAGCCCAGTCCAACAGGCTCGCACGTCACATCCGTCGATCCTGCCGACTTCACGCTGAGGAAATGCCAATATGAAAACCACGTCCATCAAGCGCCGGCAACTGCTGCTGGCCGGGGCCGGCACCCTCGGCATGGCCGCCTGGCCTGCCGCGAATGCTGGAAAACCGCGCAAGCAGGTCATCGTCATCGGTGGCGGCATGGCCGGGGC
>CAYJEC010000420.1:0-3706 GCA_964369025.1 uncultured Ideonella sp.
ACGTGCTGGCTGGCATTGATGCGGCACTCGAGGCCGGCCTGGGGCCGCTGAAGGTCAACATGGTCGTCAAGCGCGGTGTGAACGACGCCGAGATCGTGCCCATGGCCCGCCACATGCGCGATCGCTATGGTGCTGCAGTGACCTTGCGTTTCATCGAGTTCATGGATGTCGGCGCCACCAACGGCTGGCGAATGGACGATGTGCTGCCTTCGGCCGAGGTGCTGGCGCGGCTGCGCGCCGAGTGGGATCTAGAAGCGGCTGAACCCACCACCCCCGGCGAAACCGCCGAGCGTTGGCGCTATTCGGACGGCCGAGGCGAGATCGGCCTCATCTCCAGCGTCACCCAGGCCTTTTGCCGCGACTGCAACCGTGCTCGTCTTTCAACGGAAGGCCAGCTCTTCCTGTGCCTGTTCGGCAGCCAGGGACACGACCTGCGCTCGTTGCTGCGTGGGGGGGCGGAAGATGCCGACATCGCCTCGGCGATTGCCCACATCTGGGGTCGGCGCGACGACCGCTACTCCGAGCTGCGCGGCTCCAACGCCGCACCGCGCGACGGCGGTCAGCGTGTGGAGATGCACTACATCGGCGGGTGAGTCGGGGCAGCCTCCAAGGCCGCTTCCTTGATTTCGCCGGGGACTCGCCGCCTGGCGAACACGGTGTACACCGTCGGGACCACAAAGATGGTCAACAGCGTTCCCACTGACATGCCGCCCACGATCACCCAGCCGATCTGCTGGCGGCTCTCGGCACCGGCGCCTGTGGCCAGGGCCAGCGGCAAGGCGCCCAACACCATCGCGCCAGTGGTCATCAGGATTGGGCGCAGCCGCAACGAAGCCGCCTCCTTCACCGCCTCACGGATCGGCCGCCCCTGCTGGCGCAACTGGTTCGAGAACTCGACGATCAGGATGCCGTGCTTGGTGATCAGGCCCACCAAAGTGATCAGCCCGATCTGCGAATAGACGTTCAACGTGCCGCCGGTCAGCTGCATGATGCCCAGCGCGCCCACCATTGACAGCGGCACCGACAGGAGGATCACGAAGGGGTCGACAAAGCTCTCGAACTGGGCCGCCAGCACCAGGAAGATGAACAACAGCGCCAGCATGAACACCAGGCCGAGGGCACCGCTCGACGAGCGGAACTCGCGCGACACACCGTTCAACTCGGTGGCATAGCCCGGCTTCAGGATCTTCTTCGCCGTTTCGTCCATGAACTCCAGCGCCTCGCCCAGCGAGTAGTTGGGCGCCAGGTTGGCGGTGATGGCCAATGACCGGCGCTGGTTGAAGTGGTTCAGCTCGCGCGGGCTGACCGCCTCGCGCACCTTGACCAGCGACGACAACGGCACCATGGTGTCGTTGCGGCCGCGCACGAAGAGTTTCTCGATGTCCTCGGGCGCGGTGCGGCCGCGTGCCTCGGTCTGAACCAGCACGTCGTACTGGTCCGCGTCGCGCTTGTAGCGGGTCACGGCACGCCCGCCCAGCATCGTTTCCACCGTTCGGGCCACCTGGTCCACGTTGATGCCCAGATCAGCGGCGCGGTCGCGGTCCACGTCCATGAAGATCTCGGGCTTGTTCAGTCGCAGGTCGGTGTCCGGCTGCACAAAGCCCGGATTCTTGGCCATCTCGGCGAGGAACTGCTGCGACACCTGGGCAAGATTTGCGTAGCTTTCGTTGGTGACCACCACGAAGTTGATCGGCCGCTCGCGGAAGCCCTGCCCCAGGCTGGGTGGCGTCACCGGAAAGGCCGTCACGCCTGGCAGGCCGGCAAAGGCTGGCTGCAACTCGCGGGCCAGTTGCAGCGTGGTCTTCTTGCGGTCCTCCCAATCCACTGTGCGCAGGAAGGAAATGCCCTGTGACACGCTCGGGTTGCCGGCCACCACGAACACCCTGTCGAACTCGGGGTGCTGCATGCCGATGGCCTCGATGGCCCGCAGGTAGCGCGCGGTGTACTCCAGCGTGGCGCCGTCCGGCGCGTTCACCGTGGCGAGGATCACGCCACGGTCCTCCAGCGGGGCCAGTTCACGCTTGGCATGGCTGAAGAGCCAGGCGCTGCCGGCCGCCGAGGCCAGCATCACCACTGCGATCACCCAGCGATGATCCAGGATCCAGCCGAGCGCACGGCCGTAGACCGACGTGGCACCCACCAGCACGCGCTCCATGCCTCGGTCGAAGAAATTCGGCGCCGGGTTGTGGCGCAGCAGCTTGCTGCACATCATCGGGGTGAGCGTCAGTGCGACGAAACCGGAGACCACCACCGCACCCGCCAGCGTCAGGGCGAACTCGGTGAACAGCCGGCCGGTGCGGCCCGGCGTGAAGGCCAGTGGCGCAAACACCGCCGCCAGCGTCAGCGTCATGGCCACGACCGCAAACCCGATCTCGTGGGCACCGCGGATGGCCGCCTGGAACGGCGTCAGCCCCTCCTCGATATGGCGGAAGATGTTCTCCAACACGACGATGGCATCGTCAACCACCAGGCCAATGGCCAGAACCAGGGCCAGCAGCGACAGCGTGTTGATGGTGAAACCCGCGGCCGCCATGATGGCGAAGCTGCCGATCAGGCTCACGGGAATGGTGACCAGCGGGATGATCGACGCGCGCAGCGTGCGCAGGAAGACAAACACCACCAACGCCACCAGTAGCACCGCTTCGGTGATGGTGCGGAACACCGAGCGGATCGAGCGGTCGATGAAGACCGAGTTGTCGTTGGCCGCCTGCACCTTCACGCTGGGCGGGAGGTCCTGCTGGATCAGCGGCAACACCGCGCGAACACCGGCCGACACCTCCAGCGGGTTGGCGGTGGCCTGGCGGATCACGCCGGTGGAGATCGACGGCACTCCGTTCAGGCGGACCGAAGAGCGCTCGCTGGCGGGCGCCTGCTCGATGCGGGCCACATCACGCAGACGCACGGTGTAGCCACTCGCCTGTTTCAGGGCGACTTGCTCGAACTGCTCGACCGTGTTGAGGTCGGTGCGTGCGGTCACGCTGAACTCGCGCTGCTGGCTCTCGATGCGGCCTGCAGGCACCTCCAGGTTCTGCTTGCGCAGGGCGTCCTCCACCTCCTGCACGGTCACCCGGTAGGCGGCCAGGCGGTCCGGGTCGAGCCAGATGCGCATGGCGAACTTGCGGTCGCCATTGACCTGTACATCAGCCACGCCGGGCACTGTCTGCAGGCGAGGCTTGACGACCCGGTTGATCAGGTCGGTGACCTCCCGCGGGCTCAGCGTCTCGCTGGTGTAGGCCAGCCAGATGGTGGGCGTGGCATCGGCCTCGACCTTGGCAATCACGGGCTCGTCGATGGTGTCCGGCAGCCGGGCGCGCACCCGGGCCACCCGATCCCGCACATCGGCCGCCGCATCGTCAGGATCCTTCTCGAGGCGGAAGCGCACCGTGATCTGGCTCTGCTCGGAACGCGAGATCGAGGTCAGGATGTCGACGCCGTCGATACCGCTGATGGAGTCCTCCAGCGGCTTGGTGACCTGGGTCTCGATCACCTCGGAGGACGCCCCCACCAGCCGCGTACTGACGGTCACCACCGGTTCGTCGATGCGCGGGTACTCGCGCACCTGGAGTTGCTGGAAGGAGACCGCGCCGACGAGGATCAGCAGCAGCGACATCACCGTCGCCAGCACCGGCCGCCGAATCGTGAGTTCTGAGAACTTCATGCGTGCTCCCGGTTCAGGCGCCTGCCGTGCTGGCTGCTGGAGGCTTGC
>CAYJEC010000421.1:0-2442 GCA_964369025.1 uncultured Ideonella sp.
TGAAGGTGCCGATGTGGCCGGTGCACACCTGGCTGCCTGACGCCCACGTGGAGGCCCCCACAGGGGGCTCGGTGGTGCTGGCCGCCATCATGCTGAAGCTCGGTGCCTATGGCTTCCTGCGCTTCTCGATGCCGATCGCGCCGGACGCCAGCCGCGAATACGCCTGGTTCATCATCGCGTTGAGCCTGATCGCGGTGATCTATATCGGACTGGTTGCATTGGTGCAGCAGGACATGAAGAAGCTGGTGGCCTATTCGTCGATCGCCCACATGGGTTTCGTGACGCTGGGCTTCTTCATCTTCAACGAGCTCGGGGTCTCGGGCGGCCTGGTGCAGATGATCTCGCACGGCTTTGTCTCTGGCGCCATGTTCCTGTGCATCGGTGTGCTGTACGACCGCGTGCACTCGCGTGAGATCGCCAGCTACGGCGGTGTGGTCAACACCATGCCCAAGTTCACGGCCTTCGCGGTGCTGTTCGCGATGGCCAACTGCGGCCTGCCGGGTACCGCCGGGTTCATCGGCGAGTGGATGGTCATCCTCGGCACGGTCAAGGTGAACTTCTGGCTCGGGGCGCTGGCTGCCACCGCCCTGATATTCGGTGCGGCCTACACCCTGTGGATGGTCAAGCGGGTCTACTTCGGCGACGTCGCAAACGACGATGTCCGCGGTCTGGAGGACATCAACGCCCGCGAGTTCCTGATGTTGGGTGTGCTCGCCGTGGCCGTGATGGCGATGGGCCTGTATCCGAAACCGTTCACCGACGTGATGCACACCTCCGTGACCGAGTTGTTGCAGCACGTGGGCACCTCCAAGCTGCCCAAGCTGCCCTGACGACGCCGAAATGCCCACCATGAACCAAATGAACTGGCTCGTCGCCTACCCCGAGATCCTGCTGTTGGTCGCTGCGTGCGTCGTCGCACTGGTCGACCTGAATGTCACCGATCCTCGGCGCAACGTCACCTTTTGGCTGACGCAACTGTCGCTGGCCGCTGTCGCCTTCATGCACGGCCTGGCCTTGCAGACCGGCCTGGGCACCGACGGTGCGGCCGCTTCGGTCTACGGCATGCAGGGCATGGTCGTGTCCGACCCGATGGGCCACATGCTGGCCATGTGCGCCGCGCTGGCCATGATGCTGACGATGGCCTACGCGAGGCCCTACATCGGCGACCGCGAGTTGCTCAAGGGCGAGTTCTTCACCTTGTCGATGTTCGTGCTGTTGGGCATCTCGGTCATGATCTCGGCCACCAACTTCCTGGTCATCTACGTGGGCCTGGAGTTGATGAGCTTGTCGCTGTATGCGTTGGTGGCGCTTCGGCGTGATCACGCGGTGGCCACCGAGGCCGCCATGAAGTACTTCGTGCTTGGCGCGTTGGCCAGTGGCTTTCTGCTGTACGGCATGTCCATGCTCTACGGTGCCACGCGCTCACTCGATTTGTCCGAGGTCTTCGAGGCGATCCACACCGGCCAGATCAACGCCACTGTCCTGACCTTCGGCGTGGTCTTCATCGTTGCCGGCCTGGGCTTCAAGCTGGGCGTCGTGCCGTTTCACATGTGGGTGCCAGATGTCTACCAGGGTGCCCCCACCGCCGTGACGCTGTTGATCGCCGGCGCGCCCAAGCTGGCGGCCTTTGCCATCGCAATCCGCCTGCTGGTTGAGGGGCTGTCCGGGCTGGCGCACGACTGGCAGCAGATGCTGATCGTGATGTCGGTGCTGTCCATGACCATCGGCAACCTGGCGGCCATCGCGCAGTCCAACCTGAAGCGGATGCTGGCGTTCTCGGCGATCGCCCAACTCGGCTTCATGCTGCTGGGGCTCACGCCCACGGTGATCGACGCCAACACCGAGTCTGCCGCCAATGGCTACAGCTCGGCGATGTTCTACGTCGTCACCTACGTGCTGACCACGCTCGGTACCTTTGGCCTGATCATGTACTTGTCGCGGTCCGGTTTCGAGAGCGACGAGATCTCCGACCTCGCCGGCCTGTCGCAGCGCAGCCCATGGCTGGCCGGCGTGATGACGGTGTTCATGTTCTCGCTGGCCGGTGTGCCACCAATGGTGGGCTTCTACGCCAAGTTCGCGATTCTTCAGGCGCTGATCACCACCAACGTGGCGGCCTACATCGTGCTGGCCGTGGTGGCTGTGTTGTTGTCGATGATCGGGGCCTTCTACTACCTGCGCATCGTCAAGGTCATGTACTTCGACGACCCGGTCGATACCACCGCAGTGGCCTCGCATGGCGGTGTTGGCGTGTTGCTGGCCTGCAATGGCGCCGCGGCCCTGCTGCTGGGCGTCCTTCCTGATGGCCTGATGGCCCTCTGCCGCGACGTGATCGTTCGCGCGCTGGTCGGCTGATTCATCGCCTCGGTGAGCCAGGGCGCTTCGGTCTGGATGATGGTGGTGGTGGCCGTGCTGGCCGCCAACCTGCCGTTCCTGAATGAACGG
>CAYJEC010000421.1:2452-3700 GCA_964369025.1 uncultured Ideonella sp.
CCCGGTTAGCGCCCAAGTCGGTCTGGTGGCGCTTGCTGGAACTGGTCGTGTATGCCGGCCTGACGTTTGCGTTGGGCTCGACCATGGAGGCCGCCATCGGGCAACGAGCGCCGCAAGGCTGGGAGTTCTACGCCGCGGGGGGCTGTCTCTTTCTCACGCTTGCCTTTCCCGGTTTCGTCTGGCGCTATCTGCGCCGCGGCGGGGGGCAATGAGCGACGACGCGCATCTGGTCGAGACGGCCACCGCGCATGAGCAACTGCTGCGCGGTAGCTTCCTCGATGTCCGGCGTGACACGGTGCGTCTCCCCGGCGGCGCTTCGGCCACGCGCGAGTACATCGTGCACCCGGGTGCCGTGGTGGTCGTGCCGATCCTGGACGATGGTCGACTGGTACTGGAACGCCAGTACCGGTACCCGGTGGGCCGGGTGATTCTGGAGTTTCCTGCCGGCAAGATCGACGCTGGCGAGGCACCCTTGGTCTGCGGGATGCGGGAGCTGTTCGAGGAGACCGGCTACCGCGCCGCCGAATGGGCGCACGCTGCAGACCTGCACAACGCCGCCGCCTACTCCACCGAAAAGATCGAGCTCTGGTTCGCTCGCGGGTTGGTGGCGGGTGAACAATGCCTCGACGATGGCGAGTTCATCGAGGTGTGCCTGATGACCGAAGGCGAACTGGATGCCGCCGCCGCACGCGGCGACCTCACCGATGCCAAGACGCTGATCGCGCTGATGTGGCTGCAGAAGTGGCGCGCCGGTTTGTGGTCACTGGACTGGCGGCCTGCGGAGTCCGGTAGGCCGTGCCCATAATGCGGTCATGAAGGTCCTCGACCTGCGCTGTTCGCACGACCACGGTTTCGAAGGCTGGTTTGCCTCCGAGGATGATTTCGTGGACCAGATGCAGCGTGGGCTGGTTGAGTGCCCGTTGTGCGGAAACAAGAGCATCGTGCGGTTGCCCAGCGCGCCCCGGCTGAACCTTGGGCATACCGGTGCGCCGGTTGCAGTCGAACCACCGGCCTCACCACCAGCCACCGCCGTGATGCAGGGGATGTGGGTCGAAGCCATCAAGCATGTCCTGGCACGCACCGAGGATGTCGGCGATCGCTTTCCCGAGGAGGCTCGGCGAATCCACTATGGCGAGACTGAAGCGCGAGGGATTCGCGGCCAGGCCACCGAGGCGCAACGCGAGGCGCTGAGCGAAGAGGGTATCGAGGTCGTGGCGCTGCCGATTCCGTCTGCGCTCAAGGGCCCCA
>CAYJEC010000422.1:0-3695 GCA_964369025.1 uncultured Ideonella sp.
ACCCGCAGCTGATGCCTGGGGATCCGGTGGCCCGCGCACGAGTGCGGCTGTTCCTCTTCAACTTCGAAAAGGAACTGTTCTCGAACGTGAACCTGCTCGAAGGGCGCGGCCTGAAGGCGACCGACAAGCAGCTGGAAAAGGCCCGTTCGCAGATCCGCGACCGCCTGACCCAGCTCGCACCGATCTTCCTGAAGAACAAGTACATGCTGGGCGACGACTTCTCGATGCTCGATGTGGCCATCGCCCCGCTGCTGTGGCGCCTGGATTACTACGGCATCGACCTGTCCAAGAACGCCGCGCCGCTGTTGAAATACGCCGAACGCATCTTCTCGCGCCCGGCCTACATCGAGGCGCTGACGCCGTCCGAAAAGGTGATGCGCAAATAAGCCGGCAGCCTCCGCCGCAGCAGCCCATGAGTGACACCCCCACGCCACCCGACAGCCAAGGCACGTCGACCCGGCCCTATCTGGTCCGGGCCTTGCACGACTGGTGCACCGACAACGGTTTCACGCCCTATCTGGCGGTCTTTGTCGACGCCAGCGTGCGGGTTCCGATGGAGTACGTCAAGAACAACGAGATCGTGCTGAACGTGGGCTTCGAAGCCACGAGCGGGCTGAAGCTCGGCAACGAGTTCATCGAGTTCAAGGCGCGGTTCGGTGGTGTGGCGCGCGAAATCATGGTTCCGATCGATCATGTCGTGGCGATCTACGCGCGCGAGAACGGCCAGGGCATGGCCTTTCCGATGCCCAGTGCCACGGCTGAAGGGGCCCCCAACAACGCAGTGCCGGGCGGCGCCCCGGAGGCGCCAGGGCTGCTCCAGCGCCCGGTGCGCGGGCTGCGCCTGGCGCGGCCGGAGTCGGGTGATTCCCCGAAACCTCTGGAGTCGGTGCCGACCAGTTCGCAGCCCGGCGACGAACCGGGTGACGACACGCCGCCACCGCATGCGCCGCGCCCGTCATTGAAGCGGGTCAAGTAGCCACCGGGCCGGGCTCCGGTCCTTACAATCTCGTTCCTCGCCTGTGCCGGCTTAGCTCAGTTGGTAGAGCACCCGCCTTGTAAGCGGAAGGTCGTCCGTTCGATTCGGACAGCCGGCACCACGCGCCGCGTCAGGGGCGCTCCGCTTGAACCTTCACCCGGAGTGCAGTAGTCTTCCACCCCCGCTCGGCCAGTGCCTGTTCGATGGATGGCAGGCTCTGGCGCAGCTTGGCGGCCACGGCGCCGTTGGGAACCATCAGGTTCCAGCCGGTATCGTCCAAGACCCCGGCGCGCACATGAGCGCGCAGCGCGGACGGGATCACCGACCTCACGGTCTCGAGCCGCGCTTCGGACTCCCGCAGCCTCTCGAGCAACTGGGCCAGCATCGTGTTGGCGGTCAGTGCTTCGGTGATGGGCCGCGTGTGCGGCCCGGGGCGTGAGGGGCCGGGCGGTGCGTTCGGTGACATGGGGCACAGGAGTGTAACGATGCAGATACTGATCACCCAAGGGGGCCTGGCTCGAACCCGCGTCCTCAGCTTCAATCGGCTGCAGATTGGCCTGGCCCTGGCGGCGCTGATCGTGACCCTGCTGCTGCTGTCTGGTGCCGTCTACCACTTCATCTTTCTGAAGGCTGCGCGCGAAGGCTGGCCTGTGGTCAGCCAGCTGGTCAAGCTGGTGGTGCGCGACGAGATCGCCCAGCGTGATCGCTTCATGCGCGAGAACCTCGACGCCATGGCCCGCAAGGTTGGCGAGATGCAGGCGCGCATGGTCAACCTGGAGGCCATGGGTGAGCGCGTCACCGGCCTGGCCGGCGTCAAGCCAGAGGAACTCAAGGGCTTGCAGCGGCCCGAACCAGGCCCCGACCGGTCCGGCCGTGGCACGGTCGGTGGCCAAGGGGGGCCCTACCTGCCGCTGGAGCATCCCAGCCTGGAGTTGCTCGATCACACCCTCACGGCGCTGGAACAGGTGGCAGACCAGCATGGCGACCTGTTCACGCTGGCCGAATCGCGCTTGTTCGAGTCACGCCTGAAGGCGCTGATGGTGCCCAACAGCAAGCCCATCGATGCGCCGGTCGGCTCGGGCTTCGGCTTCCGCACCGACCCGTTCACCGGGAGGGCGGCCCTGCACACCGGGCTGGATTTCTCGGCCGACCCGGGCACGCCGATCCTGGCCGCCGCTGGCGGCATGGTGGTGTCGGTGGAGGTGCACCCACAGTACGGAAACCTGCTGGAGATCGAGCATGGCAACGGGCTCACCACCCGCTATGCGCATGCCCAGCGCATCCTGGCCAAGACGGGAGACCTGGTCAAGCGCGGCCAGCCAGTCGCCTTGGTGGGCACGACCGGCCGCTCGACGGGCCCCCACCTTCATTTCGAGGTGCTGGTCGACGGCGTCATGCAGGACCCGTCGAAGTTCCTGTCCAGCGCGTCTGCGGTTCCGGTGCCGGTGGCTGTTTCCACTCGCCAGACCACACCGCCCTCGGCCCGGCACTGAGCCCGGCCACGACAGACCCGGGTGATAAACTCAGCCGCTTTGGCGGCGAGTCGCCTCAAGGCCTTTCCCGCGCCCGGAGGGGCGCTCTCGCGCTTGCAAACCAAACGTCTCGCCCTCACGTGAGCAAGGCGCGCTCGGTTCTTCGTTGCCGGCCGCTGCCTCGCCACCCCGACCCCTCTATCGGCTCCGACGCTGCATGTTCCCCAAGCTTCTCACCCAGATTTTCGGCAGTCGCAATGACCGCCTGCTCAAGACCTTTCGCCGCACGGTGGAGCAGATCAATGCCCTGGAGCCCCGGTTCGACAGCCTGGACGACGCCGCGCTGCAGGCCAAGACGGCCGAGTTCCGCGAGCGGCTGGCCCGCGGCGAGACCCTGGACGGCCTGATGCCGGAGGCCTTCGCGGCAGTGCGCGAGGCCGGCAAGCGCAGCCTGAAGATGCGCCACTTCGACGTGCAGTTGATCGGTGGCATGGTGCTGCACTCCGGCAAGATCGCCGAGATGCGCACCGGCGAGGGCAAGACCCTGATGGCCACCCTGCCGGTCTACCTGAACGCTCTGTCAGGGCAGGGTGTGCATGTGGTGACGGTGAACGACTACCTCGCCCGTCGAGATGCCGAATGGATGGGCCGCCTCTACGGCTTTCTGGGCATGAGCGTTGGCGTCAACGTGCCCGGCATGGACCGATCCCAGAAGCAGGCGGCCTATTCGGCCGACATCACCTACGGCACCAACAACGAGTTCGGGTTCGACTACCTGCGCGACAACATGGTCCATGAGCCCGGCGACCGCGTGCAACGCCCGCTCAGCTACGCCATCGTCGACGAGGTGGATTCGATCCTGATCGACGAGGCGCGCACGCCGCTGATCATCAGTGGCCAGGCCGAGGACCACACCGAGCTGTACGTGCGCATCAACGCGGTCGTGCCCAAGCTGAAAATGCAGATCGGCGAAGCCGATGTGCGTACCGGCGAGGGCGTGATCGAGGCGGGGGACTTCACCGTCGACGAGAAGGGGCACCAGGTCTTCCTGACCGAAGACGGCCACGAGAACGCCGAGCGCATCCTGGCCGAGGCCGGCCTGCTCGTCGAGGGCGCCAGCCTGTACGACCCGGCCAACATCACGCTGATGCACCATGTGTATGCGGCGTTGCGTGCCAAGCACCTCTACAACCGCGACCAGCATTACGTGGTGCAGAACGGCGAGGTGATCATCGTCGACGAGTTCA
>CAYJEC010000423.1:0-3690 GCA_964369025.1 uncultured Ideonella sp.
GCAACTGCCAACCCGGCCTGCGCGGCGTGTCACTGGGCAACTTCCTGATCAAGCGCGTGGCGGAGGAGTTGAAGGCTGAGCTGCCGCAGCTCAAGACATTCAGCACGCTGTCGCCCATCCCGGGCTTCCTGCCCTGGTTGCTGCAGCCCACCGATCTGGCGGCGATGCCCGGCGTCAAGGCGACGCTGGCGGATGAGATGGGCCAGGCCCGCCAGTTGCTGGCCAGCGCCTGCGGCGGTGAACTCTCAGCGCTGTCGCAGAGGGCCACCCACGACAAGCTGAGCAAGGCCGCGCAGCAGGCCCTGCTGAGACTGGCCGCGCTGTACCTGGTGCACCACTCGCCCCAGCCCGGCGGCGACCCGGTGGCCCGCTTCCATCTGGACAACGGTGCCCGCCTGGAACGGCTGAACCCGCAAGGCAACCTTTCGCCCAAGGGCCTGAAGCAATCGGCGGGACTCATGGTCAACTACCTATATGACCTGGCCCGAATCGACACCCACCACGACCGGTTCGTGCATGGCTCGGTGGCCCATGCCCGCGCCATTGGCACCCTGCTGTAACCCACCCCACAACACCGACGGAGACAAACCGACATGAAGCTGTTCACCACGCGCCGCATCGCGCTTGCCACCCTGGCCGCCCTGGCCGCCCTGGCCTCACCGCTTGCCTGGTCGCAGGCCGCCGGCTGGCCGAGCAAACCGGTCACCATCGTGGTGCCCTTCCCCGCCGGCGGCGGTACCGACGCCTTCGCTCGGCCACTGTTCGCAGTGATGAGCAAGCAGACCGGCAAGCAGTTCCTGATCGACAACAAGGGCGGCGCCGGCGGCACGGTGGGGGCCAGCGTGGCCGCCAAAGCCGCACCGGACGGCTACACCTTCTTCATGGGCGCCGTGCATCACGCGATCGCCCCGTCGATGTACCCCAAGCTTGATTACCACCTGGACACCGATTTCGTGCCCGTGGGCCTGGTCTCCAGCGTGCCGCAGGTGATCGTGGTGAACCCGCAGCGCATCCCGGTGACGGATCTCAAGGGCCTGCTCGACTACGCGCGCGCCAACCCAGGCAAGCTGAACTACGGCTCAGCCGGCAACGGCACCTCGCACCATCTGGCGGGCGAGTTGTTCAAGCTGCAAACCAAGACCTTCATCACCCACATCCCCTACCGCGGCGCCGGGCCAGCCCTTCAGGATCTGGTCGCTGGCCAGGTCGACCTGATGTTCGACGGCCTGGGCTCTTCGGCCGTCCACATCAAGAACGGTCGCATCAGGGCGCTGGCCGTGGCCTCCGACAAGCGGGCCCCCGGATTCCCGGATGTGCCCACCTCGATTGAGGGTGGCGTGCCCACCTACCAAGTGGCCACCTGGTACGGCCTGTGGGCCCCCAAGGGCACGCCGAAGGAACTCGTCGCCGCGATGCAGGCCGAATTGAAGAAGGCCTTCGCCACCGACGAGATCAAGTCGGCCTGGAACGGCCTGGGCACCAACGTCCCCGCCGTCTGGGGCGACGACTTTGGCAAATTTGTCGCCAGCGAGACCAAACGCTGGGCGGAAGTGGTGAAGTCCTCCGGGGCCAAGCTGGACTGAGCCGCGCCGTGGCAGGCCATGTGAATCTGCTCGAAGCGGACGCCCACGGTGTCGCGCGGCTGGTCTTCTCGCATCCGGGCAAGCTCAATGCACTGAGCGTGCAGATGTGGCGCGATCTGCGCGCCATCGCCGAGGCGCTCAACCCGCTGCCGTATGGCGATGGCCCGCGGGCCATCGTCGTTCAGGGCGAAGGCGGGAGCTTCGTCGCCGGCGGCGACATCGAGGAGTTCCCGGATTTCCGCTTCGACGCCGCGACACTGGCGCACTTCCACGAGGAAGTCGTCGCCCCGGCGCTGCAGGCGCTGCTGGACTGCGAGCGCCCGCTGGTGGCGCAGATCGAAGGCGCCTGCGTCGGCGGCGGGCTCGAGATCGCGGCCTGCTGCGACATCCGGATTTGCGGTGGATCCAGCCGCTTCGGTGTGCCGATTGCCAAACTGGGTTTCCCGATGGCGCCACGCGAGATCGAGATCGTCGCGCGGGTGATCGGCGAGACCACGCTGCGCGAACTGCTGCTCGAAGCCCGGGTGCTCGGTGCCGAAGAGGCCCGGGCGCGCGGCCTGGTCACCCGCGTCGTCGCGGACGACCAGGTGGCCACGGAAGCCGCCCTCAGCGCACGCCAGATGGCTGCGCTGTCGCCGCAGGCCCTGCGGCTCAACAAGCGCGCACTGCGGCAGTTCGGCCGCGCCGAGGGCAGCAGCCGCGACCAGCGGGAACCGCACTACGCCTATGCGCCGTCGGCCGAACACCGTGAAGGCCTGGCCGCCTTCAACGAGAAGCGGCCGGCCCGCTTCAATTCAGCACCTCCTGACCAAGACGACCGATGAACGCCAACCTCTTCAGCGCCCTGCGCGCCGCCTTCCCGACCGACCTGGACAGCCTGGCCATCCAGCCGGCGGACGGCCCGGACACCCAGCACTTCTACACCTGGCGCGACCTGGACCGCGCCAGCGCGCGCATCGCCAACCTGTTGGATTCGCTGGATCTGCCACCCGCCAGCCGGGTGGCGGTGCAGGTGGAAAAGAGCGTCGAAGCACTGCTGCTTTACCTGGGCGTTCTGCGCGCCGGCCATGTGTTCCTTCCCCTCAACACCGCCTACCAGGCGGGCGAGATCGACTACTTCATCGGCAACGCCGAGCCGGCGGTGGTGGTCTGCTCGGGCAAAAACTTCACCTGGATCAGCCGACTCGCCTTCCAGAAGGGCACAGCCCATGTCTTCACGCTGAACGAGGACCGCACCGGCACCCTGCTGGACCGCGCCGCCTTCCACGCCGACGAGCACACGCCGGCCGTCAAACAAGCCGACGACCTGGCGGCCATCCTTTACACCAGCGGCACCACCGGGCGCAGCAAGGGCGCGATGCTGACGCACGGCAACCTGTTGTCGAACGCACAGACGCTGAAGCGCTACTGGGGCTGGAAGAAGGGCGACGTGCTGATCCACGCACTGCCGATCTTCCACGTGCATGGCCTGTTCGTTGCCTCGCACGGTGCCCTGCTGAACGGCAGCGCCATGATCTGGCTGTCCAAGTTCGATCCCAAGGCGGTGCTGGCTCACCTGCCCAAGGCCACGGTATTCATGGGCGTGCCCACCTTGTACGTGCGCCTGCTCGCCGAACCCGGGTTGACCCGGGAGGCCTGCCGGAACATGCGCCTGTTCATCGCCGGATCGGCACCGCTGCTGATGGAGACATTCAACGAGTGGCAGCAGCGCACCGGCCACACCATCCTCGAGCGTTACGGCATGAGCGAGACCGTGATGCTGACCTCCAACCCCTACCACGCCAAGGACGGCGACCGGCGTGGCGGCACCGTCGGCTTCCCGCTGCCCGGCGTCGGCGTGCGGGTGCGCGACGACAAAGGCCATGCGCTGCCGCCAGGCGAGATCGGCGGCATCGAGGTCAAGGGCCCGAACGTCTTTGCGGGTTATTGGCGCATGCCGGAAAAGACCAAGGAAGAGTTCACCGCCGACGGCTGGTTCAAGACCGGCGACGTGGGCAAGATCGACAGCAACGGCTATGTCACCATCGTCGGCCGCAGCAAGGACCTGATCATCACCGGCGGCTACAACGTCTACCCGGCCGAGATCGAGGGCTACCTGAACGACATG
>CAYJEC010000424.1:0-3688 GCA_964369025.1 uncultured Ideonella sp.
AGGAAGGTATCGCGACGCATGGATTTGTCTCCTGTCGGTTGCAGATGGGAACCCTGGCATGTTCGCTCGTCTGGCTGTCAACGCGCTGTCCAGCGGCTAAGGGGAAACACCGATCGGACCCGCACGGTGTCCACAGTGCTAAGGTTCCCGCCCATGAATTTGCTGCTGGTCGAAGACGATCCCGCGCTGCAGGCCACACTGCACCGCACGCTGGAGCGCCGCGGCATGCGGGTCACCGCCTGCGGGGACGGCGCACGGGCGCTCGAGCGCTGGCGGGCCGGGCTGTTCGATGTCGTGCTGCTCGACCTTTCTCTGCCGGGTCTGGACGGCCTGCAGGTGCTGGCGCAGGCCCGCGCCGAAGGGCTCGACACGCCAGTGATCATCCTCACGGCCCGCGGCACCATTGGCGACCGCATCGTCGGCCTGAACACCGGCGCCGACGACTACCTGCCGAAGCCCTTCGACCTGGACGAACTGGAAGCTCGAATCCGCGCACAGGCGCGGCGGCGCAACCCCGGTTCGGCCGCCTTTTCGGTGCCGGAGTTCGCAGGCCTGAGCAGCGACGGTGACAGCGGGGCGGTCTACTACCGGGGCGAACTCCTCGAGCTGGCGCCGCGCGAGGCCACGCTGCTGCGCGCATTGCTGCAGCGACCGGGCCACGCGCAGGCCAAGGAGCGCTTGTTCGAGACCGTGTTTCCGGGCCAGCCTGAGGTCCAGTTGGAGGCCATCGAGGTCGTGGCGTACCGCCTGCGAAAGCGCCTCGCGGTGACCGGCGTGCAACTGGTCACCTTGCGCGGCCTGGGCTACCTGCTGAAGGCGCCAGCATGAACGTCGCCTGGTGGGGCCGCCAGTCACTCCGGGACAGGCTGATGCTGGGCATCCTGCTGCCGGTGGCAGCGGTGATCGTGCTGAACACCTGGCTGCTGTACCGCCAGGCACTGCGGGCCGCAGACACTGCCTACGACCGAACGCTGCTGGCCACCGCCAAATCCATCGGCGAACTGCTGGAGGTCAATACAGACGGCGCGGAGGTCCACCTCAAGTCCACATTGCTCTATTCGGCACTCGAACCGTTCGAGGCCGACAACCGCAGCCGGCTGTACTACAAGGTCACTGGCTTCGACGGCGAAACTGTTTCGGGCTTCGAGGCGCTGCCGGCCTGGCATGGCCGCCTGCCTCAAAGAGGCCCCTACGCTGCGCTGGTCGATTTTTACGACGACAGTTACCAGGGTGCCCCGGTCCGGGTCGCCGTGCTGCTGCAGCCCGTGGCCTGGGCGTCCGGCCAGGGCATGGCAACGATCCAGGTCGCAGAAACGCTGGAATTGCGCCAGACGCTGGCGCGCAGCCTGTTGGTCGACACGCTGTGGCGACAGGCAGCGCTGGTGGTGCTGATCGGCGCGGTGGTGGTGTTCGTGGTTCAACGCGCGACACGGCCGGTGCGCGAACTCAGTCATGCCCTCGCCTCGCGGGCCGAGGGCGATCTGGCGCCCTTGTCGGCGCAGGGGCTGCCGCGCGAACTCGAGCCGCTGGTTTCAGCCACCAACCACCTGATGAACCGACTGGGTCACCTGCTGGACCATCAGAAGCGTTTCGTGCGCGACGCCTCCCACCAATTGCGTACACCGCTCGCGGTCCTGAAGACCCAGGTGCAATCCGCGCGGCGTGGCGATCTCGATCCGATGGTCGCGCTGGCCGAGATCGGCGACACCGTCGACCGCGCCACCGTTCTGGCAAACCAGATGCTGGCCCTGGCCAAGGTCGAGCAGATCAGGCCACAGGCCGATACGCCGGCACTGGACTGGGCAGAAGTGGTGCGTGCCGTCGCGCTCGACCTGTCAGCGCTGATCGCCGAGCGGCGACTGGATTTCGACATCGAGACCCAGCCCGCCAGTGTGCGGAGCCACGAATGGGCGCTGCGTGAGTTATCCCGGAATCTGATCCACAACGCCATCAAACACGGCCCTGCTGGTGGCCGGCTGGCCATCCGGCTGGTGGCTGACCGCCACCATGCGGCGCTCACTGTTTCTGACAGCGGCCCAGGGCTGACACCCCAGCAGCGCGCCCGCCTGTTTCAGCCATTTGCCGCTGGGGACCCGCGCAGCGGCTCGGGCCTGGGCCTGGCCATCTGCAGGGAGATCGTGCAGACGCTCGGAGGCCAGATCGAGCTGGAGAACCGCCAGGCACAGGGCTCGGTCGGCGCGGTGGCCGGGCTGGACGCGACCGTGCGCCTGCCGTTGGACGTCAACCCACCGCACGCTGAGAGACAATCGAGCGTGTGAGAGATCCCCAGCCCAGCGCCGCGCCGGTCCGCCTCGACAAGTGGCTCTGGGCAGCGCGATTTTTCAAGACGCGCGCGCTGGCCGTCGAGGCCATTGGCAAGAACCGCGTTGAGGTCAATGGCCAGCCTGCCAAGGCCTCTCGCGAGGTGCGCGTGGGTGACGAATTGACCCTCCGGGAGCCCGCCTTCCCGCCTCGCACCGTGGCTGTGCTGGGTCTGAGCCATGTCCGCGGCCCGGCGACCGTGGCCCAGCAACTCTATGAAGAAACGGCCGCCAGCCTGGCCAGCCGCGAGTCCGCCCGCGAAGCCCGGCGCCAGGGAACCGAGCCATCCCAGGCCATCGAGCATGGCCGGCCGACCAAGCGTGACCGGCGCCAATTGAGTGATTGGAACCGCTGGAGCGCCTCCGTCGACGATTGATCCGTCCTCGGCGCATCTCTCCCCAAAGACCCTCTTGAAATCGTGGCGAGCGGCCCCAAGTGGTCGCCATTCCAGTCGTCGTACGTCCTTCGCACGTTGCCCTGCACCTCATGAGCACCACCGAAAACACCCCCGAATCGACCCAGCCCGACGCCGCCGCGCCCGTCAACGACGCGACCCCGGGCCTGGAGGCCACAGTTGCCCAGTTGCAAGCGCAGTTGGCCGAGGCCAATGACGCCTTCTTGCGTGCCAAGGCCGAGAGCGAAAACGTGCGTCGCCGGGCCGACGAAGAAGTCAGCAAGGCTCGCAAATACGCCGTCGAGTCCTTTGCCGACAGCATGCTGCCGGTCAAAGACAGCCTGGAGGCCGCCATCGGCATGCCCGATGCCCCGGTGGAGAAAGTGCTCGAGGGCGTTCACGCCACCTTGCGCCAGTTGGCCCAGGCCCTGGACCGCAACAAGGTGTTGGAGATCAACCCGCCCGCCGGCACCAAGTTCGACCCGCATCAGCACCAGGCCATCAGCATGGTGCCGGCCGAGCAGGACGCCAACACCGTGGTCGCCGTGCTGCAGAAGGGTTACGTGATCGCCGAGCGCGTGCTGCGCCCAGCGCTGGTCACCGTGGCGGCACCCAAATAGGCCGCCGACGACTCAGAACAGCCGGGTTTTTCACAGGCCAGTGCCCTTGAAGAACCCGAAGTTATCCACAACTCCAAGACAACCGCAATTTCAGGAGCGATCCATCATGGGAAAGATCATCGGCATTGACCTGGGCACGACCAACTCGTGCGTGGCCATCATGGAAGGCAACACCACCAAGGTCATCGAGAACTCCGAGGGCGCGCGCACCACGCCGTCGATCATCGCCTACCAGGAGGACGGCGAGGTTCTCGTCGGTGCGTCGGCCAAGCGCCAGGCCGTGACCAACCCCCGCAACACCCTGTACGCGGTGAAGCGCCTGATCGGCCGCAAGTTCACCGAGAAGGAAGTG
>CAYJEC010000425.1:0-3681 GCA_964369025.1 uncultured Ideonella sp.
TCCTCGACGTTGAACCGCGTGATAGCTCGATCGATGATGCGGTCGATGAGCGCTTCGGTCGACTGAGGTAGTGACTGTACGGTCGCAATCACCAGCGACTCGATCGCTGCCGCCGGATCAGCCTGGGGAGCCAGCGTTGATACGGCGGATAGGCGTATCGCGCCGAGCTGAAACGGCCCTTGGTCAGCACCGTCCGCGCCTTGCTGAAGGTCAGGAAGCCTACGTGGCCATGGTAGTGACCCATGCCCGAAGCGCCGACACCACCGAACGGCAGGCTTTCCTGGGTGATGTGCAGGAGGGTGTCGTTGACCGTCACGCCGCCGGCGGGGATGGCCTGAAGCGCCCGCTCGACACGCGTGTTGTCGCGGTCAAACCAGTACAGCGCCAACGGGCGCGGCCGGGCGTTGACGAAGGCGATGGCGTCGTCCACGCTGTCGTAAGGCACCAGCGGCAGCACCGGGCCGAAGATCTCGTCGCGCATCGCGCCGCAATCGGCAGGCGGGTCGATCAGCAGCATGGGCGCGAGGCGGTGGCCCGCATCGTCGCGGGCTGCGCCATCGAACAGGGTTTCGCTGAGCGTGCCTCGCTGGGCCGCCTCGTCCACATGGCCCACCAGGCGGCGGTATTGCCTGTCGTTGACGATGCTGCAGTAGTTGCCATCCGCCAAACCGGCCGGGTAGCCGCGGCGTACATGGGCGCGCGCAGCGTCCACGAAGGCGGGCAGGCTGGCGCGCGGCAGCAGCACGTAATCCGGCGCAATACAGGTTTGGCCAGCATTAAGCAGCTTGCCGGCGAGGATTCGCTCCACCGCGTGGTCCAGTGGGTAGCCGGGCGTGATGACGGCGGGCGATTTGCCGCCCAGTTCCAGCGTCACCGGCGTCAAGTTGGCGGCTGCAGCGCCCATCACCTTGCGGCCCACCGGTGTGGAGCCGGTGAACAGCAGATGGTCGAACGGCAGCGCGCTGAACTGTGCCGCCACCTCCGGGCCGCCGGTGACGATGCAGAGCTCTTCGGGCGTGAAGGCCTGCTCACACAGCTGCTGCAACAGGGCCGAGAAGCCGGGCGTGAACTCCGACATCTTCACCATCGCCCGGTTGCCCGCGGCCAGCGCCGCCACCAGCGGGCCGATGGCCAGGTACAGCGGGTAGTTCCACGGCACGATAATGCCCACCACGCCCAACGGCTGCGGCAGCACCTGGGCGCGGGCCGGCTGGAACCACTTGCCCACGCCGGCGCGGCGCGGCTTCATCCAAGCGCGCCCTTGGCGCAGCGCCCCCTTGACTTCTTCGAGGCTGGGCCAGATCTCGGCCAGTTCGGTCTCGATCGCCGGGCGGCCGCCGAAATCGGCATCGATGGCCTGGCTGATCGCGGCCTCGTGCTCGACCAGGATGCGCTGCAGCCGCCGCAAGCGGTCGGCGCGCTCCTCCCAGGGCGGGCAGGGCGCCGCAGACCAGGCGGCACGTTGACGCTCGAGGGCGATGGAGAGGTCGATGGGGGCGTCATGGAGCTTCATTCGCGCATGCTATAGGCACACCGAGCCGCCGCGGGGCCAGCGCTTACCCGGATGATCCCTGCGGATCTCGCCGCTCGGGCAGGCGGGCATCGCCTCTCTTGAGCTGTGTTAACACCCATGTAGGTGGCCTTTGGCATGCTGTGAAAGGACGAGCATCTCCAGACCCAAGGCCCACAGTGACTTCCCGCAGACACCTCCTGACCGCTGCCGCAGCCACGCTTGCGGCCCCTTTCGCCCGTGCAGCGAGCCGCCGTGATCTGGCGGTTCAGAAAGCGCCGACCGAGCACTGGCTACCGGGTGGAATGGGTGGCATCCAGCGAGGCCAGTTCAGTTTCACTGCCACCAGCAGCAGCGGGGGCTATGGGACGATCAACATTCCGCAGCCTGACTTGGTCTACATGATCCCGCTTACGGTCAGGACCTTCGACGAATCCGACGGCGCCAAATACCAGTTGCAGGGTGACGGCCTGGTGACGGTGATGAAGGACGGCCTGTACGACCTGACGGCCAACATCGACTGGCCGGCCCAGCCGCGCGACTCGGGGCAGGACGGTTACGACACGAACATGCGCAAGATCATGATCAGGCGCGTGCCGGTGGGTGTGGCGCCGCCGGTTTACCGGCCCGGCGAGGTCACCCAGATCCCTGGCAACTCGAAGCTCTACGACGGCCCGGCTTCCCATGACTCGCCGGGCTCGAGCTCACCCAACGCCGTTCGCACATCGGTGCACTGGGTTCCCGGCACCATTGCGTCGGGGGGGATGACGTACGTCGATGTCACGCTGCCCGTTGGCAGTTTCAGCCCGACCGTCGGCGACCTGGTGCGGGCCAGCCATGTCAGCCTGACGGACGCGGTGCTCGGCGCCGCAAATGCCGGGCTGCTGATCTCGGCCCGCATGATCGCGCCGCTGGTGGCCCGCGTGATGATCGAGAACCGCTATAACGCGTCGCCGGTCGCCGTGCCGGGCGGCACGATGAATCTGCTGGCAGAGTCGGCTGTCTCGACCGCCGGCAACAACGAAGACGCCTGGACCTTTGTCAGCTCCGGGGCCGTGAGGCTGCTCGCCAAGGAGAAGCTGCTGATCGCGGTGCGCAGCAAATCCCCCGGCGATTACCTGCAGATCGACAACGTCAGCTTCCTGAGGATTGCCAACATCGTGCCGTGAGTGGCCGTGCCGCGCGCGGCGGTAGGTGCCGAATCACGCACTCTTGGGTGACACCAGTGTGGCCCGGACAGGCCCCACCTGGCCAACGCGGGACCACGAGTCCACATCGAACGCGAACTCGGCCACCGCGCAGGTCGGCAGGTGCGTGATCGGCGCCGAGAGGCGGTGTGCGAGTTCACTCAGGCCGGGGTTGTGGCCGACCAGCATGGCCACCTGCAGCTTGTCGTCGAGCGCGTGAATGACGTCGAGAAGCGTGTTGAGAGTGGCGCCATACAGGCGGTCATCAACGTCGATGTCGGCGCTTGCGCGGCCGAGCATCCTGCCCAGGATCTCCGCCGTCGTTCGCGCACGCACGGCGGGGCTGGTCACCCACCGTTCGGGTTGCACGCCGCGCCGTGCCAGCCGCTCGCCCATCATCGAGGCGTCGTGCTGGCCGCGCTCGTTGAGTGGCCTTTGAATGTCGGGCAAGCCCGCGTCACCCCAGCTCGACTTGGCGTGGCGGACGAGTAGCAGCGTTTTCACAGGGCGGCAACCCACTCACTCGCTGGGCACGAAGATCCACATCAACACGTACAGCAGCAGGCCGGTGCCCCCGCAGAGCAGCAGCACCGCGAGGATCAGGCGCCAGGCCCAGGATTCCATGCCGGTCGCGGTGGCCAGGCCGCCACAGACACCGGCAATCCACCGGTCGCCCCGGCTGCGGCGCAGCGCGTTGATCGCCGACGTGAAATCGTTGGCTCCGGCAGGCGGCGAGCCACTGAGCAGCCGCGCCTTGGCGCGCGCAAACTCCTCGTCGCTCAATGCGCTGCGCTGATGCAGTTCGGCCAACTTGTCCAGTTCTTCGCTCAATGCCATGTTGCCTGCCTTTCGATGCGATGCAATCCTGAGTCTCGTACAGCGTGCGCGCTGCGTGGTGCTTCGTCAAGGCGAGACGTGCCCCGGCTGAGGTCAGTCGTCTCCATGGCTGCTGGCCTCAGTGGCCATGGGCATGCCGGCGTTGGC
>CAYJEC010000426.1:0-3674 GCA_964369025.1 uncultured Ideonella sp.
CTGCGCGAGGTCGCCCAACTGCGCGACCAAGCGCCGGCGGATGTGCCGGGCTCGTTCCGCAGCCTGCGCGACGAGCTACCGCCCCACTACTAGCCGATGCGGCCTCAGGGCCGGGTGCTGGCCAGGACGTAGCGCTCCTCGACCGCCTCGACGCCACCATAGCCGGATGGCAGGAACAGGTAGGTGTCCTTCATCACCTGGCCATCGACCTCGAGACGGTAGCCGTCCACAAGGCGGGCCTGATCGCCGCGCCGGTCGATGAGCCGATAGTTGCCACGAGGCAGCAGACCCGAGACCTTCCAGGCGGTGGTGCCCGCCGTGTAGCCAGGGCCCTGGTTGAACAGCGGCTGGCTGTGCGCCTGCCAGCCTTCGGCCAGCGGAGCGGGCGGAAACGGCTCGGGTGGCGCGATGGCGCAGGCGCCCAAGCCGAGTGCCAGGCAGGCCGCCAGCAGACTGAAGGTCTGGTGACGTCGGGTGATCGGTGCGTGAACTGGAGAGTGGTGTGACATGCTCGTTCCTCGCTGCGTGGGGTCAATGACAGTGGCACCGGGCGCGATGCTGCACGCCGCGGGCATGGCGGCATGGTGGCGGCCGCATGTTTCTGGACTGCGAACGGGCGTTGCACCCATGGTGAAGTTTCATTCTGCTCCGGATTGCCTTGCCGCGTGAGGGTGACGGCTCAGGCTTCGTGCGGTGACGAACAGTGAGCCAGGGCGGCGCAGTGCAAGATCAAGGCGCAAATTGCAGGGATGCGACATGAGCGGCTCGATTTCAGACCAAGATATTCCCACTTCCTTTGGCACCTTCAAGCCAGTGGGGCACCTCATGCTGGGTTTGCCGAACCTGGCAGGCTTCGGCTACGAGATCACGATGTTGCGCCGCTACCTCGACCTGTCGCGGGAGGGCTACCAGTGGCTTCTGGTCAAGGTGGGCAACAGCGAGCATGCATCGGTGGCCGCCGAGCTGGCTCGCGCGCAAGGCGCTCGGCTTGCCGTCCACTACCGGACCTTGACGGTCGAAGAATTGATCTGACCGGGGCGGCCGGTTGGCGGGCCCGGTCGGGCCCTCATCACAGGCCCGGCAGCGGCACCTCACCCCAGGCCTGAAGCGGCCCGAGCGGGTTGCGTTTGACCTCCACCTCATTGATCGTTGGGTGGCCACCGACCAACTCATAGACCAGGCGGTCGTCGACGAAGACAAGCAGCGCATCGACGCTCCAGCCGGTCGACACGGTCTCGCGCTTGAAGTTCAGCGAGTCGAGCCAGAAGCTGCCCACACGCTGCCGCGCAATCTTCTTCACGGAGATGGAGTAGCCGGTGCAATGCTGCCCTGCGTGAAGGCAATCACGGATGCCCCGGTCCACGTCCTCGGGCCGGATCAGCGTGGCAGCGGCAAAGCGCTGCAGCACGTCGCCGAAGTGAAGCACCGTGACGGCGGGGTTCACCCTGGGGTCCAGCCCCATGCCGTGCACCTGGGCACGTGTGGTGCCGTAAGGCGTGATGATGGCGAGGGACTGCAGCGCATCGTCGTAGCTGCCCCACGCCGAGACCACCTCGGTCCGTGAGCCCGGCAACAGGGATGCGCAGCCGGACAGCACCAGAGCCGCCACGACCAGTGACCAGGCTCGCCAATGTGTGGATGAGCTGGGCATGCTGGGCGGGCCGTGCAACAACAGGGCGCGTTACGGCGCCGCCGACGCGGACGACGCCGCAGGCGCTGCCGCCACCGGCTCACGCGTGACCAGTTCACGGTAGATGCCGCCACCGGCTACGCTGCCGCTTGTCGTGCCCTTGCCTTGCATGCGCGCGATGCAATCCGTCCGCTCGGGATCCGGCAGCGGGTCGCAGCGCAGGAACAGATTGCGCGCATAGCGCCCGGGATCCTCGCCCAAGCGTATCGGTTGGGTGCTGGCCAGCGCCGTGCTGGCCTCGCTGAGGCAATTGGCGCGCTCGTCGTGGGTGCGGATCGCCATGCAGCGGGCACTCTCACGCTGATATTGGGCGTTCGGATCCTGTTGCCGCGCCGGCTCTGCGGCACCCAGAGGCACCGAGAACAGAAGCCAGGCCAGGCCAGTCACATGGAAATTCAGGTTCATTCAGAGCTCCAGTTGGATCGCTTTGACGGGGTCGCCTGAGTTGGCGGCCAGCCCGTCGAGCCGGGCCAGGCACACATCCCGGAGCCGGCGTCCAGTCAGGGCGTTGCAGCGCCACAGGCCGTCGGCGTATTGGGCGTCGGCCCTGCGCCGGACTTCGCCTTGGTGGACGACGCTCTGCACCACTTGCCCGAACGCCAGCAGCAGCGACAGGACCACCACGACGGCCACCGCCGGCGCCCAGTTCCAGTCCCATCTGTTCATCGCCTGCCTTCGAACGCGCCGGCCACGGGCTGTGGCCCAACATGTGTCATCGTCCGGCGGGCAGCACGGCACGCACAGCGGACGCAGCGCCGCCGCGGTGTAGGACGGCGCCTGTCCAGACCGCTCTGCCGGACAGGTGGCCATGCAACGGGGCGGCACCTGTTGCATGATTCGGGCTTCTTCGAACGCTGCGGCCCGACCATGCCTGGATCGCCCCAACCCGTCCCGCCGCCGACCTCTCCCGCCGACGAACTCTCGGCACAACTGGTGCTGTTGCACGAGGCGGTCGGCATCGTGACCTGGATATGGGACGTCGACACGGACACCTCCCGCTGGTTCGGCGACCTGTCCCCGCTGCTTGGTATGCCGCCGCAGGGGTACGACGGGCGATTCCGCACCTTCCTGGCACGCCTCCACCCGGACGACGTCGAGCGCTCCCGGCAACGGATGATCGACTGCCTGAAACGCCGCATGCCCAGCTACGTTGCCGAGGAGCGCGTGCTCTGGCCCGACGGCTCGGTGCACTGGCTGGAAACCCACGGGCGGGGGGAATACGGCGCCGACGGCAGTGCGGTGCGCGTCGTGGGTGTGGTCCTGGACATCACCGAACGGAAGTTGTCCGAGGAGGTGCGCATGCGGTCGTCCGCGCGATTCCGGCAGTTGATCGACGAAGCCCCGGTCGCCATCGGTGTGTCGCACGGTGACCAGGTGGTCTACGGCAACCCGGCGTTCCTGCGCATGTTCGCCATCCCGGACGGCAGGCCGCTGGGCAGCATGAAGGTCGAGGATCTCGTGGCGCCGCGCAGCCGCGACGCCCTGGCGCAGCGCTCCGTGCGCCGGGCGGCAGGCGAAGCCACCGAGGCCCGGTACGAGATGGTGGGGCTGCGCACGGACGGCAGCGAGTTCGATTGCCAGGTCTCGGTCACCGACTTTGGCATGCAGGACGAACGCGAGACCTTGGTCTTCGTCGAGGACATCACCGTGCGCCGCCAGGCCGAGCGGCAGCGGCTGGCACTGAACGCCCAGCTTGAGCAGCGTGTGGCGGAGCGCACCATCGAACTTCAGGCCAGCAACGCCTCGCTGGCGGAGGCGCGCGACGCCGCTGAGGCTGCCACACGTGCCAAGAGCCAGTTCCTGGCCAACATGAGCCACGAGATCCGTACGCCGATGAATGCCATCCTGGGCCTCACCGGGCTGGCGCTGCGCGAGGCCGGGTTGCCGACCAAGGTGCAGACCTACATGCGGCATGTGCAAGGTGCTGCCGACTCGTTGCTGGGCATCATCAACGATGTGCTCGATTTTTCGAAGATCGAATCCG
>CAYJEC010000427.1:0-3666 GCA_964369025.1 uncultured Ideonella sp.
TGGTGTGTTCAGCAACGAGGGCTGCATTGTGGGCAAGGTCTTCCTTGACTGCGATGGGAATCGCGTTCAGAACCTGAACAAGGACGGGACGGTGGAGTTGGGCATTCCAGGTGTTCGGCTGGTGATGCTGGATGGCAGCTATGTGGTGACGGACAGCGAGGGCAAGTACAGCCTGTGCGGGGTGAAGCCGCAGACGCATGTGATCAAGGTGGATCGCACGACGCTGCCGGCGGGTTCGCGGCTGCTGCCGTCGAGCAACCGCAATGCGGGTGTTGGTGACAGCCTCTTTGTCGACATGAAGGGTGGGGAATTGGCGAGGGCGGACTTCATTGAGGGGTCGTGCAGCGTGGAGGTGCTGGAGCAGGTGAAGGCGCGCAGGGCGCAGGGTGGAGTGGCGGTGCCTGAGACGAAGGCGCAGCCGCAGGCTGGGGGTGTGAAATGACGATGAACAAGCCCCGGGCGTCCAAGGCGCGCGATCTGGTGATGGCGCGGCGAGCGCCTGCGGCGGTGGCGGTGCTGGCCCTGCTGCAAGGTGTGGGTGCAGTACAGGCCCAGCCGGCGCCCAATACCACCAGCGCGGATTTGCCTGAAGCACGCAGCCTGTTTGAGAGCGGTGGGCAGGAGAGCATCGGGCCGCGGCCCTTCAACTCCTTCCTGGATCGGCTGAGCTCACCGGTCGACAAGATCACGGTGAAGGTTGCCGGAGACAACCTGCCGGCGGATGGTCTGACAGGCACTGAAGTCTCGGTGCGCCTGCTCGGGCGCGACGGGATGGCCGTGCGCAGCGATGTGGAAGTCACGATTGAAGTGGACGCCGGAGCGCGCATCCAGTTGCCCGGGCGATCCACCACAGAAAGCGGGGCTGATCGCGGGGACATTGATCGCATCCAGCCGGGCGTGCAAACCACCGTCAAAGACGGCGTCCTGCAGTTCAGGCTGATTGCTCCGTACAAGCCCGAGGTCGTGAACCTGCGGGTGTCGGTGCGCGGTGTGGTCGAGAAAGTCGCGGTGCGTTACGTGCCGGACCTGCGCGAAATGATCGTCGTGGGGCTGGTGGAAGGCCAGCTCAGGGCGGACAAGTTTGACCCCCGCCAGATCGTGCCAGTACGTGAGAACGACGGCTTTGACAATGAACTCAGGGGATTCACGCGGGAATTCAACGGCGGCAGCGGTCGGCTGGGGGCCAGAGCCGCCGTCTACCTCAAAGGCAAAGTCAGCGGTCAGTACCTGCTCACACTGGCCTACGACTCCGAGAAAGACACCCGCACCCGGCTGTTCCAGGACATCGACCCCAATGCCTTCTATCCGGTGTACGGAGACTCCAGCGTGCGCGGGGTCGATGCCCAGAGCACCGGCAAGCTGTACGTACGGTTGGACAGGAACCGCAGCTACCTTCTGTATGGTGACTACAACACGGCGGACTCCAATCCGGCGCGCTCGCTGAGCCAGTACAGTCGCTCACTGCCGGGCTTGCGAGGCCACTACGAAGAAGGTGACATCACCGCCAATGCGTTTGTGGCGCGTCAATCGCTGGCGCAGGTGGTGGACGAGTTCCCGGCGCGTGGTGTCTCCGGGCCGTACTCGGTGTCGCGCTCGGATGGACTGGCGGGCAGCGAGAAGATCGAGATACTGGTGCGCGACCGCAACCAGACCACGCGTATCCTGAAGGCCACGACGCTGACGCGTTCGGTGGACTATGAGTTTGAGCCGTTCAACGGGCAGATTCTGTTCAGGGCGCCGGTGCCCACGGTGGATGACCAGCTCAACCCGGTGTCCATCCGGGTGACCTATGAGGTGGACAAGGGCGGCAAACGATTCACCGTCCTCGGCGCCGATGCGCAGAAAAAGCTGAGCGAATGGCTTTCTCTCGGCGTGGCTGCTATTCGGGATGAAAATCCCGACACCCCTTTGACCCTGTTCGGCGCCAATGCGCACATCCGTATTGGCAAGAACACCGAAGCGGTCCTTGAGGTTGCGAAGTCTGACACTGTGGTTGGAGTGGTGGGCAGCAACTTCACGACGAACACGAGCAACAATTTTGCGGGAGTGAGTGGGCCGGTGTCTGGCAGCGCTGCGCGCGTGGAGTTGAGGCATTCGGACGAAGCTTTGCGCGGTCGGGTGTATGCGAGCTCGGCGCAAAACGGTTTCAACAGCGCCTCCAGCGGCATCACTGGGGGCCGCTCGGAGGTGGGAGCATCGGGCGCCTATCAGGTCAGCAGCAACGTCACCGTCAATGCGGAAGTCCAGCATTCCGAAGACAAGATCAACTTCACCAAGACCGACTCGGCCTCACTGGGCGCAGATCTCAAGCTCAGTGACCGCCTGACCGTTGGGGCGGGCGCGCGCAAAGTCTCCCAGAGCGCCGTCACCCTGGTGTCCTCCATCGGCAGCAACTGCCTGGGCGTGGGCTCCGGCAGCGGCTCCACCCAGGGCTACAACGTTGGCTACGGCATCAACCAGGTCGGCAACCAGCAGATTGACCCGGCTACCGGTCAGCCCGTGGTGTGCAACAACCTCTTGCTGCCCACAGGCCCTGTTACCAACCTGGACACCTCCTCGCTGTTTGCCCGAGCCAGCTGGAAGGCCACCGACAAAGTCACCGTCAGCGGCGAACTGCAGCGCGAGCTCGGCGAGAACGCCACTACGCTGTACCGGCTCGGGGCGGATTGGCAAGTGGCCGAGAAAACCCGGCTGTATGCCCGCTACGAGCTGGCCCGCCAGTACACGGGAGCCTACGGCCTGGGCGTCGGGGACACCGGAGGCAACATCTCCTTTGGTATCGACACCCAGTACCAGAACGACAGCGGCATCTACACCGAATACCGCATGCGCGACTCCTCGGGTGGGCGCGAAGTCCAGGCGGCCATCGGGTTGCGCAATGGCTGGCGGGTGGCTGAAGGGCTGCGGCTGCTGACCAACGTCGAGCGCCTGTACTCCAGCGGCGGCAACGCCAACGCGGCAGGGCTGGGCCTGGAATACACCGGCAGCGAACTCTGGAAGGGATCGGGGCGGCTGGAGTGGCGCCAGGACGCCTCCAACACCAACTACCTGCTGACCGTGGGAGTGGCCCGCAAGCTGGACCGCAACTGGACCCTGATCGGCAAGGACTACCTGAACCTGGTGGACCCGAAAGACCCGGCTGTTGCGACCAAGCGACAAAACCAGATGCAGATCGGGTTTGCCTACCGGCCGGTGGATGACAACAAGTTTGATGCGCTGGGGCTGTATGAGCACAAGTCCCAGAGCGACCCGACGGCGGCGCTGAAGAGCCGCACCGACATCATCAGCCTGCGGGCAAACTACCACCCGAGCCGGGTGTGGTGGGTGTCAGGGCGCTACGCCATGAAGCGGGTCAACGAACTGTTGCTGGGCACCGTGGATGACAGCTACCATGCCCAGCTGTTTGGCACCCGGGTCACCTACGACATCACCAACCGCTGGTCGCTGGGCGTGCTGGGCACGATGTTGGTAGGCAAGGGCGGGGCGCGCCAGTATGCTTACGGGGTTGAGGCCGGCTATATTGTGGTGGACAACCTGTGGGTGACACTGGGTTACAACCTGCGCGGCTTCCGTGACGACGATCTGACCGGCAGTGACTACACCAACCGAGGCTGGGTGTTGGGGATGCGCTACAAGTTCGACGAAGATGTGTTCAAGTCTGACAAC
>CAYJEC010000428.1:0-3633 GCA_964369025.1 uncultured Ideonella sp.
TCGGTCTCCAAAACCGAAGGTTGGGGGTTCGAGACCCTCTGCCCCTGCCAAGCCCGATGGCACCGCCAACACGGCGAGCATCGTGGCTTGATATCGAAAAGCCCGGAAGAGGCAGCCCGCAGGCGACACCGCGCCGCGCGGGCTTTGCTGCTGATGGGGCCGCTTCGAACCTTGGCTGACCTCACGGATCCTAGAAGTGAAAGCAATGTCCACGCAACCTCAAATCCAGACCGTCTCCACGGCGGCCGACAAGGCCAAGCTCGCGGCGGCAGCGGTGCTCCTGCTCGGCTCGCTGGTGGCCTTCTACCTCCTTGGTCAGAAGGACATGTGGCTGCGAGTGGTCGTGCTGCTGGTGGGGGTGGCAGCAGCGATTGGCGTGTACTTCAGCTCTGAAAGCGGGCGCCAGCTGATCGCCTACGGGCGCGAATCGGTACGCGAAGTCAAGAAGGTGGTCTGGCCGACCCGCAAGGAGGCCACGCAGATGACGGGCTATGTCTTCGCCTTCGTCGTCGTGATGGCGCTGTTCCTGTGGGCCACCGACAAGACCCTCGAATGGCTGCTGTACGACCTGATCCTGGGCTGGAAGCGCTGAGCGCCCACCGCATTGAAAGAGGCTTGAGAACAGCATGAGCGATCCCGTCGCCACCGACACGAACACCGGCACCGTCGCCCCGAGCGGCCTGCGCTGGTACGTCGTGCACGCCTACTCTGGCATGGAAAAGGCCGTCGAACGCAACCTGCGGGAGCGCATCGACCGCTCCGGCATGCAGACCAAGTTCGGCCGCATCCTCGTGCCGACCGAAGAGGTTGTCGAACTCAAGAACGGCAAGAAGGCCGTGACCGAGCGCCGCTTCTTCCCGGGCTACGTGCTGGTCGAGATGCTGATGGACGATGAATCCTGGCACCTGGTCAAGCACACCAGCAAGGTCACTGGCTTCGTCGGCGGCGCGCGCAACCGCCCCGCCCCGATCTCGGAAGCCGAGGTCATGAAGATCGTCAACCAGATGCAGGAAGGCATCGAGAAGCCCCGGCCGAAGGTCGAGTGGGTGGTGGGCGAACTGGTTCGGGTCAAGGAAGGCCCGTTCACCGACTTCAACGGCGCCATCGAAGAAGTCAACTACGAGAAGTCCAAGGTCAAGGTTTCGGTCACGATCTTCGGTCGTGCCACCGGGGTCGAACTGGATTTCGCGCAGGTCGAGAAGGTCTGATTTTTTCAGCCGTGCGCGCGCCCGACCCGGCGTGCGCGGCGTTGTTTTCCCGGGTCGTTTGACGAGGAGCTTGCGGGGCCAGCCCCAAGAGCGTTTGAACTCGAGGAGCCATCATGGCAAAGAAGATCGTCGGCTTTATCAAGCTGCAAGTACCGGCCGGCAAGGCCAACCCGTCTCCCCCGATCGGCCCGGCGCTGGGCCAGCGCGGCCTGAACATCATGGAGTTCTGCAAGGCGTTCAACGCCCAGACCCAGGGCATGGAGCCTGGCCTGATGCTGCCCGTGGTGATCACCGCCTTCGCGGATAAGTCCTTCACCTTCATCATGAAGTCGCCGCCGGCGACCGTGCTGATCAAGAAGGCCGTCGGCCTGACCAAGGGCTCGGACAAGGCTCACCTGAACAAGGTCGGCAAGATCACCCGCGCTCAGCTGGAAGACATTGCCAAGGCCAAGATGAAGGATCTGAATGCCGCTGACCTCGACGGCGCGGTGAAGATCATTGCCGGTTCCGCCCGTTCGATGGGTGTGATCGTGGAGGGCGTGTGATGACCAAGTTGACCAAGAAGGCCAAGGCCCTGCAGGGCAAGGTCGACAGCCTGAAGCTGTACTCGATCGCTGACGCCCTGACGCTCGTCAAGAGCTGTGCCACCGCCAAGTTCGATGAGTCGATCGACGTGGCCGTGCAACTGGGCATCGACGCAAAGAAGTCTGACCAGGTCGTTCGTGGCGCTGTGGTGCTGCCCAACGGCACCGGCAAGACCAAGCGTGTGGCGGTGTTCGCCCAGGGTGCCAAGGCCGATGAGGCCAGGGCCGCTGGCGCCGATGTCGTCGGCATGGAAGACCTGGCCGAGCAGGTCAAGGCCGGCAACATCAATTTCGATGTCGTGATCGCCTCGCCGGACACCATGCGCGTGGTGGGTACGCTGGGCCAGATTCTCGGCCCGCGCGGCCTGATGCCGAACCCGAAGGTCGGCACGGTGACGCCTGATGTGGCCACGGCGGTGAAGAACGCCAAGGCTGGTCAGGTGCAGTTCCGCGTCGACAAGGCCGGCATCATCCACGGCACGATCGGCCGCCGCTCGTTTGACGACGCCAAGCTGATCGGCAACCTGGCTGCATTGCTGGACGCTTTGAGCAAGCTCAAGCCGGCGACCAGCAAGGGCATCTACCTGCGCAAGGTGGCAGTGTCTTCGACCATGGGCATCGGCGCCCGGGTCGAAATCGCCTCGGTGACGGCCACGGCCGCTGCCTGAGACAGGCTTTGAACAAGGGTTCGTGCGTACGTCTTGACGCACGGGCCTGTTGAATTGGTGGGCTGCCAACCGCGCAAGCGGCTGGCGGGCCATCCAAGACCGCTGGCGGGGTGAGGGTTTGGGCCCCCACGCCTTAATCGGGCCTTCGGGTCCAGTCAGCGCAGATGGCGTCCCCGCCGTGAAGAGAGAGGTTCCGTGAATGGAGCGTCGATCGGAAGCGGCAAGGTCGCTGCAACCCCGGTGCGCCGGCCCAGTCAAAAGACTGGCCGGTGCGTTTGATGTGAGGAGTAGACCTTGAGTCTCAACCGCAACGAGAAGGCAGCCGTGATCGAAGGCGTGTCAGCGCAAGCTGCCAAGTCTCAGACCCTGGCCATGGCCGAGTACCGTGGCCTCACCGTCGAGAACCTGAACAAGCTGCGCATCGACGCGCGGTCCAAGGGTGTGTACCTTCACGTGCTGAAGAACACCCTGGCCCGTCGCGCTGTCGCCGGCACCCAGTTCGAGGTTGCGTCGGAGAGCATGGTCGGCCCGCTGATCTACGGCTTTTCCGAAGATGCTGTCGCCGCGGCCAAAGTCATCGCCGACTTTGCCAAGGGCAACGACAAGCTGGTCATCAAGGCTGGTGCTTACGCTGGCAAGGCCCTGGACGTCGAAGGCGTCAAGGCCCTGGCTGCGATTCCCAGCAAGGAAGTCCTGCTGTCGCAGATCGCCGGCTTGCTGAAGTCGCCCGTGCAGCGCATTGCTGCCGTGGTGGCTGCGCTGGCCCAGCAAAAGGGCGGCGGCGCGGAAGCGCCTGCCGAGGCCCTGGCTGAGGCCCCGGCCGCCTGACCTGCATCTTCATCTGTCCCCATTCACTGAATCATTGAAATCGAGGTAACTCAAATGGCATTCGACAAAGACGCCTTCCTGACCGCCCTGGACAGCATGTCCGTCATGGAACTGAACGACCTGGTCAAGGCAATCGAAGAGAAGTTCGGCGTGTCCGCTGCTTCCATGGCTGCCCCGGCCGCCGGTGGCGGTGGCGCTGCTGCTGCCGTCGTTGAAGAGAAGACCGAGTTCAACGTCGTGCTGCTCGAAGCCGGCGCGAACAAGGTCGGCACCATCAAGGCCGTGCGCGAACTGACGGGCCTGGGCCTGAAGGAAGCCAAGGACCTGGTCGACGGCGCTCCGAAG
>CAYJEC010000429.1:0-3619 GCA_964369025.1 uncultured Ideonella sp.
CGGCGGCCGCGCCGAGATGACCGGTGAACTGGCCAAGGGCTACTACATCCAGCCCACGCTGTTCAAGGGCCACAACAAGATGCGCGTGTTCCGCGAAGAGATCTTCGGGCCGGTGCTCGCCGTGACCACCTTCAAGACCGAAGCCGAAGCGCTGCAGATCGCCAACGACACGCCATACGGCCTGGGCGCTGGCGTCTGGACGCGCGACGGCAGCCGCGCCTACCGCATGGGCCGCGCCATCCAGGCTGGCCGCGTGTGGACCAACTGCTACCACGCCTATCCCGCGCATGCGGCCTTCGGCGGCTACAAGGAATCGGGCATCGGACGCGAGACCCACAAGTCCATGCTCGACCACTATCAGCAGACCAAGAACCTGTTGGTGAGCTACTCGCCGAACGCGCTCGGCTTCTTCTGAGCGTCAACGCGGCCGCGGCGCTGCTTCGAAACGAAGCTCGCCGCCGGCCACCAGATCCGCGTGCGCCAACGCACGCGGATCGACAGGCCGGCCATTCAACCGCGCCACCGCCGCGCCGTTGGCATGGCCCGCCCTCCCCGTCCGCCGAACCACCAGGTGCTTGCCACCATCCAGTGTCAGGCGGGCTGACGCCACCAAGGGCACGCCCAGCACGTAGTGCCCACTGGCCGGCACCACCGGGTACAGACCCCAGGTGGACAACACGTACCAGGCGCTCATTTGCCCGCAGTCGTCGTTGCCGGTGATGCCATGGGGCCGATCGCTGTAGAAGCTGCGCGCGATGCGCTGGACGAGCGCATGGCCCTTGTGCGGTGATGCCGTCCAGGCATAGAGGTAGGCAATGTGATGGCTGGGCTCGTTGCCATGTGCGTACTGGCCAATGAGCGCTTCCTGCCCCAGGTGCTTGTTGTCACCCGGCGCCTGCACGCTGAAAAACCGATCCAGCCAGGCCTCGAAGGCTGCCTGCCCGCCCATCAGGTCCACCAGGCCCTGCGGATCATGCAGAGCCGGGGTCAGCGTGTACTGCCATGCGTTGGCCTCGGTGTAGTCACCGGGGTTGTTCAGCGGTGAGGTGGGCGTGAGCGGGTCGAACGGCCGTCGCCAGTCGCCGGCGCTGTCCCTGCCGCGCATCTGCTGAGTGCTGGCGTCCCACAGCTTCCGGTAGCCCTGCGCACGCTTCGCGAAGCGGGCGGCGATGTCCGCTTCACCCTGGGCGCGGGCCACGCGCGCCACAGCGTCGTCTCCAATGCCGTACTCCAGTGTCTGGCTGACCGATTCATTGCTGATGCGGTCCAGCGGCAGGTAGCCGTACTGCTCGTATGCCGACCAGTCACGCTGCGCCCACCCCGGCGCGTTCGGGCGCGGCTGGGTGGAGGTGGCCACCATGGCCTGCAGGGCTTGCGCCTGGTCGAAGCCCTTGAAGCCCTTGGCCACGGCGTCGGCAATCACGGGGAGCGCCGGGTTGCCGATCATCGTGTGCGTCTCACGGCCCCAGGACGTCCACAGCGGCAGGTAGCCCTGGGCCTGCTGGTGAAGCAGCATCGTTTGCACGATGCCGTCCACACGCTCGGGTACCAGCAGTGTGAAGAGCGGGTGCACGGCGCGGAAGGTGTCCCACAAACTCAGTGTGCTGTAGTAGCGGCCTCCAGGCGCCTGGATGACCTGCCCGGTGGGGCCACGCACGCGGCCGTCGGCATCCGCGATGTCGCTGGGGTGCATGAAGACGCGGTAGAGCGCGGAGTAGTAGATGCGCTTGGTGCGCTCCGGTGCCTGGATGGTGGCGCGGGCGAGCAAGGCCTGCCACTCCTTCTGCGCATCAGCCCGCACACGGTCGAAAGGCAGGCCCGCATCAGGCACGAGGTTGCCGCGTGCGCCAGCCATGTCCACCGTGGAAAGCGCGACACGGGCTTCCAGGGTCCGCCGCGGGCCCAGGTCAAATCCCAGCAGAAGGCGGGGCGCCTTCTCGCCTGCGCGCGGCGGCAGGGTGTCCACCCGCGCGATGGGCAGGCTGAAACGCAGCACAAAGCTGGCCTCGCGTTCGGTCCAGCCCTTGACCGCCACGACGCCGCTCACTTCACCCTGTGCGGCATCGTGCTGCACGGTGGCGGCAGTGACACGCGGTTGGTCGCCATAGTGCAGGCCATGCTGCAGATCCACCAGTACCTGCGCCGCAGCGCCGGCGGCGAAGGTGTATCGGTGGACGGCCACGCGTTGCGTGGCGGTGAGTTCCACGCGCACGCCGTGGTCCCGCAGCGTGACGGCGTAGTAGCCTGGCCGGGCTTGCTCGCTGGCCTTGCGGTAGCGGCTGGAGAAGTCCTGCGTCTGCGCGGTCCACCGGCGGCCACTGGCAGGCTGGAGCAGCACATCACCCAGATCGGGGATGCCCGCGCCACTGATGTGCGTGTTGGAAAAACCCAGGATCCTCGGTGCCTTGTACTGGTAGCCGCTGGTGTAGTCCCATCCGCCGCCGGCGTTGTCGGGGCTTGGGGCCACCATGCCGAAAGGCCGCGTGGCGCCTGGGAAGACATGGCCGGTGCCGTCGGTGCCGATAAAGGGGTTGACGTAACTGGTGAGGGACTGCGCAGCCGCGAGCAGGGGAGCGAGCAGCAGCAGGGCAAGCGCGCGCTTCATCAGCGTTTGCCCATCAGGAAGACGAGCGGGATCTCCAGGCGTGCCGCCCAGGCCTTCTCGTTGTGCCCGGTGCCCTCGAAGACGCGGGTCTCGAAGTTCTTGCCGTCTTCATACCCACGCTCGCGAGCCAGGTCATTGACCAGCAACTGGTAGGGCGCGTAGTTCGCGTCCAGTTCGGTGGTGCCGTGGTCTTGGTAGAGCCGGTGGGTGGCCGGGTCGGCGAGGTTGGCGCGCAGGTAGTTGAAGGCGGCGAGCGGAATGGCCGCATTGGGCTTGTAGCCGCCGATCCAGTGGGTGGACAGCCCGGCAGCGCCGCCAAAGACCTGCGGGTACTCATTCATCGCATAGACCGAAATCAGCCCGCCCATGCTGGAGCCCATCAGGAAAGTGCTGGCGGCTTCGGGCTTGGTGGCGTACTTCGCGTCGATGGCAGGCTTGAGTTCCTCGACGAGGAAGCGCAGGTAGTTGTCCGACTGCGGCTTGTTTTGCAGGCCCTCCTCGACCAGCCGGTCGCGCGGTGCCTGCGGTATGCCGGCCAGGTACTTCTGTGGGAAGTACTCGCTGTGCCGGAACTTGCCGTTGTTCCAGACACCGACGATCAGCGTGTCCGGGATGCGGCCATCCTTGACCAGGCGCGAGACCGTGAGGTGTACATCCCAGGCCTGCTTGTTCCAAGTCTTGCTGGCGTCGAACAGCATCTGGCCGTCGTGCATGTAGAGCACGTTGTAGCGCTTGGCCGCGCTGTAGCCCTCAGGCAACCAGACATCGACATGCCGAGCATCGACGAACTTGGACGGGAAACTGGCCAGGCGTTCGATGCGCCCGACACTGACCTCGGGGAGGGGCTGGGCCTGGGCGCTCAGGCCCAGCGTGAGTGTCAATGCGAGGCCGGCGAAAACGGTTTTCATGCAGGGTCTCCTTGCCGTGGTTGCCGTACGGCGGCGAAGCACTCGCCGGCCGGTTCAGAGCGAGTCAGAGAGGGGCTTGAGCTGCAGGATCTGCGGCCTCTGCGGC
>CAYJEC010000430.1:0-3617 GCA_964369025.1 uncultured Ideonella sp.
CGCCCGGCACATTGATCAGGATGGCGGTGGTCGAGCCACCGTACTGGGCGCCGTAGTAGATGCCGGCCAGCATGATGAGCGCCGGTGTCGCATCGAGCGAGTAGATCGACGGCAGCAGCATCGCGATGGTGGCCACCGGCCCGAGGCCCGGCAGAACACCGATCAGCGTGCCCAGCAGCGCGCCACCGAAGGCGTACAGCAGGTTGACACCGGTGAAGGCGACTTGGAAACCAAGTGCGAGGTTCGAAAGCAGATCCATGGTGGTGTCCTCGTGCTCAGGCGGAGAAGGCCGGCCAGAGCGGAATCGTCAACTTCAGGCCCAGCACGAAGATGCCCCACGACATGAGCGTCAGCACGATGGCGTTCAGGATGGTGCCCTTCCAGGTGTGCTCGTCGCTCGCGTAGCTGCTGATCAGGACCAGCAGCGGCAGCGTGATGACCATGCCCAGCCGCGGCAGCAGGACGCCGAACAGGGCGACGCCGGACAGGATGATGAGCAGCGGCTTCCACGCGAAGGCCCCCACCGGCTCGCCGTCGTCCGTCTCGATGGTCAGCGACTCGAAGAGGACGAAGCTGCCCAGAATCGCCAGCAGCGCGCCCAGGCCGAAAGGAAAGTACCCCGGCCCGGGCCGGGCCGAAGAGCCGAAGCTGTAGAACAGCGCACCCCCGGCGAACGCGACGCCGACGCCGATGAACATCAGCCCTGACCAGAAATCCCTCTGGCTCTTGATTCTCATGGGGTGTCTCCTCGGAAGAAAGCAGCAGAACTGCGCTGGATTCTAGGGAGCACCCGGCGCCCTAAGGCTGTGGATTACACGTAAGCCAGGTCTGCAGGTAAGGTGCGATGTTCTTCATCGCTCGCACTGTGTACTCATCCTTCTCGCCGACCGGGGCCACGTAGTGCAGGGCCGACTCTGCCTCCTTGGTACCTACCGCGCGAGCGATGATCCAAGCTGCCAGATACTGAGAAGCGAAACAACCGCCTGCGGTGGCCACATTGCCGTGTGCAAAGAATGGCTGATTCAGGACCTCAACACCTGCTTCTTGAACCCAAGGCTTCGTGGTGAGGTCAGTACAGGCGGGGACGGCACCCAGCAGTCCCAGCTTGGCCAAGACAAGTGTCCCAGAGCACTGTGCACCAATCAGCTGGCGGCGCGGATCCAGCCTCAGTTGCGCCATGACCGCAGCATCCTCGACGACCTCGCGCGTCTTGACCCCGCTGCCGACGATGACCGCGTCAGCAGCGGCCGCTTCGGCCAGCAGGGATTGGGCATGGACGGTCACGCCGTTCATTGAAGTGACGGTTGGCTCAGGACAGCACAGCGTCACACGCCAGCCCGGCCTCTTGACCCGATTGAGTATCCCGAGGGCGACCAGTGAATCCAGTTCATTGAAGCCCTGAAAGGTCAAGATGGCAATGTGCATATCGGCTTGTGGTGTGGGGGCATGGATGACGCCCAAACGTCTTGGCTGTGCGGATGCCGCGCATTGCCCCTCAAGGTGGGAGCAACCGACCACTCAGCAACGCGGTGTCCGCTTCAATCACTGTCGTCGCCATCGCGTTCGTGAAGCTTGGTGCCGACAAACGCCGGCAACCAAGACTCGCGGCGAACAGTCCAGAGCTCGTAGGTGGGTGTGAACTGATCAGGTGCGTCCAGCGCTCCCAGATGAACCTCAAGTTCTTCGCCGGTTCCAGAGAAGACTGACGAGCCGCAGGTTGGGCAGAAGTGGCGGCCGGCATAGCTTGCGGTTGCACCAAGGATGGACACGGCCTCTACAGGAAAGATGGCAGATGCGTGAAAGACGGCTCCATGGTGCTTTCGGCAGTCCATGCAGTGACAGACCCCAACGCGACGCGGCTTACCGCTGACTTGAAAGCGGACACTTCCACAGAGGCAGCCACCTTCCGCAGTGATCATGACTTCTTCCTTGCCGCCGCGGTTGTACGGTGTGGCCAAGCGTTGCAGAAGCAGCCATGCCGAACGCTGGGAGGTCATTCTGGCCCGGCGCAATGCCGCCGGAGTGCGCCGCCTCAGGCCATGGTGCAGCAGGCTGCCCCACAGCCTGCTTCAGACCTCACTTCACACTGATCCACTGCACCTCGACCCAGTTGTCCGCCCGGTGCACCACGTTCACGTTCTTGCGTGCGGCCCAGGGGATGAACTGGCGGTGCAGGGGGATGTGGCGCATCTGCTCGTTGTGCTCGCGGAAGACGGCCTTGATCATTTCCCGCCGCTTGGCCGGGTCGGCCTCTGTGCTGGTGGCGGCGGCCATGGCGTCGAGCTTGTCGTCCTTGTAGTTGCCACGGTTGTATTCGCCCACCCCGGCGGTGCCGCGGTTGCGGTAGATGGGGGTGAAGGTGGTCTCGGCATCCGTGATGGCGCCGCCCCAGCCAAAGAGGTAGAGGCTGGTGTCCAGCTTCTCGGTCTTGGGGAAGTAGGTGGAGCGCGGCATGGCGTTCACCCGCACCTTCACGCCGATCTTGTCCCACATGGCGGCGAGCGCGATGCACAGTTCTTCGTCGTTGATGTAGCGGTTGTTGGGGCAATCGAATGTGACCTCGAAGCCGCTCGCGTAGCCGGCTTCGGCCATCAGGGCCTTGGCCTTGGCCAGGTCGTACGGCAGGCGCTTCTCGATCTCGGGGTCGTTGAAGGCGGCCAGCGGAGAAGGCACCAGCACGCCGGTGGGCTGTGACTGGCCGTTCATGAGCTTGGTCTTGATGGTCTCGATGTCGATGGCCTGGTAGAGCGCACGGCGCACGCGCACATCCTTGAAGGGGTTCTTGCCGTCCGGGCTCTTGCCGTAGAGCAGGCTGTCGCGGGCCTGGTCCATGCCAACGTAGATGACGCGGTTCTCCATGCCGTCGATCACGCGCACGCCCTCGGTGTTGCGCAGGCGGGCCACATCGCGCGGGGCGGGGTCGAGCACGAAATCGATCTCGCCGGAGATCAGCGCGGCCAGGCGAGTGGCATCGTTGGAGATCTGGCTGTAGACGATCTCCTGCACATTGCCCTCGAGCTTGCCCCACCAGGCGGGGTTGCGCTTGTAGACAGTCTTGATGGCCGGCTGGCGGCTCACCAGCATGTAGGGGCCGGTGCCGTTGGCGTTCAGCGAGGCGTGGGTCTCTTCCTTGTCCTTGAAGCTCAAAGGCTTGGTGACCTTGTACTTCTCGGACCACGGCTTGCTCATGATGAAGATCGTGTCCAGGTGCTGCAGGAAGATCGGGTTCACGGCCGGCAGGTGGAACTCCACCGTCAGGTCGTCGATCTTCTTGACCGTGCCGCAGGCGGTGGCGTAGGCGGCAATCTGCGAACTGGGCGATTTGGCGCGCTCGACCGAGAAGGCCACATCGTCAGCGTTGAACGGCGAGCCGTCGTGGAACTTGACGCCCGGGCGCAGCTTGAAGCGCCAGACCAGCGGCGACACCTGCTGCCACTCGGTGGCCAGCGAGGGTGCAATGCCCAGTTGCTTGTCGCGCATCACCAGGCGCTCGTAGACCTGGCCGTTCATGGAGTTGGTCAGGCCCTCGTTCTGCGAGTGCGGGTCCATGGTCAGTGCGACGCCCTGGATGGACCAGCGCAGGGACTGCGCGAAGGCCGGCGCCGCCGCCAGCAGGG
>CAYJEC010000431.1:0-3373 GCA_964369025.1 uncultured Ideonella sp.
GCAGTGAACCGAGGCCGCAGATGCCGTGGCCCGAGGTGCAGCCGTTCGACAACCTGGCGCCATAGCCCACCAGCAGGCCGCCCACCAGCAGTTGCCAGACCGGCACGCTGGTCGACAGGCGCTGGCCACCTCCGAACGAGGCCCACCACATCGCGGCACCGCCGATCAGCCCGGCCGCATAGATCAAGCGCCAGGCCCGGCCACCGGTGAAGCGCTCCTGCTGAAAGTACGAGGCGCGAGACACGAAGGACCATGTCGAGCTGAACACCGTGCTCATGCCGCCAATGCGCCCGGTGAGCAGGAACAGCAGCGCCACGCCGCTGCCGATCAGCAGGCCGCCCGACAGGTAGTGAACCCAGCCAAGAGGGAAGAGAGTGCTTGTCATGACGCCGGAGTTTAGGGCCCGTGTAGAGTGATCGAGTCGATTCCACCGCCGCCCATGCGAACCCTGTTGACCTGCGCGCTGCTGCTCCTGGCCACCGCGTGCACCCACACGCCAAGCAGCGAGCGCGCCAGCACGGCCCGCGCTGGCGTGTCCGTGCTGCCCAACCGCATCACGATCCCCGGCCTGGAGCGGCCGCGCACTGTGCGCCTGTACCTGCCGCCCAGCTATGCGCAGGGCATGCGCCGCTACCCGGTGATCTACATGCACGACGCGCAGAACCTGTTCGACGAGGCCACCGCGCCGGTCGGCGAATGGGGCGTCGATGAAACGCTCGATGCGATCGCGGCGCAGCAGGGTTTCGAGGCCATCGTGGTGGGCATCGACCACGGCAGTGCGCATCGCACCACCGAGTTGAACCCCTGGGACCACCCGCGCTTCGGCCGTGGCGAGGGCGTGGCCTACGCCGCCTTTGTCGCCGAGGTGCTGCGGCCTTGGGTCGACGAGCACTACCGCACCCTCACCGGGCCAGAGCACACCGCGATCATCGGCAGCTCGCTGGGCGCCCTGGTGTCGGACTATGCGATTCACCGGTACCCGGCGGTGTTCGGCCGGGCCGCCATGTTGTCGCCTGCCTACTGGGTGGCCGATCCGGCGGTCTATGCCTACGCCGAGCAGCACCCCCTGCCCGCAGGCGCCAGGGTCTGGTTCTCGGTGGGCAGCCACGAGGGCGACAGCACGGTGCCGGACGCAGAACGCATGCACCGGATCATGGCCGCGCAGCGGCCGGAGCCAGGTGCCGTCTCCTACCACTTGGTGCCCGGTGGCAAGCACCACGAGCCCGCCTGGCGCGCCGAGTTGCCGAGGGCGCTGGCCTTTCTGTTCGCTCCCGCCATCGCGCCGTGAACCCTGACGGCCTGACTCTGCTGCACCTGGACGAGTGGCTCGTCGCTGTCGACAAGCCGACTGGCATGCTGTCGGTACCGGGCCGCGGCGCCGACAAGGCCGACTGCGTGGCGCGCCGTGTGCAAGCCGCCTTCCCAGATGCGCTGATCGTGCACCGGCTCGACATGGGCACCTCCGGCGTGCTGGTGTTCGGCCGCGGTGCGGCGGCGCAGCGCGCGCTGAGCATGGCTTTCGCCGAACGGCAGGCCGACAAGCGCTATATCGCCGTGGTGAGCGGTGCGCCTTTGGAGGACAGCGGGCGTATCGAACTGCCCTTGATTTGCGACTGGCCCAACCGGCCCCGCCAGAAGGTCGACGCCGATTCCGGCAAACCCTCCGCCACGCTGTGGCAGGTGTTATCGCGTGACACGGCCACCGCGCGGCTGGCACTGGTACCGCTGACCGGCCGCTCGCATCAGTTGCGTGTTCACCTGCAGGCCATCGGCCACCCCATCCTGGGCGACGAGTTGTATGCGCCGCCTGCGGTGCTGGCGATGGCGCCACGCCTGCTGCTGCACGCAGAGCGGCTGACCCTGCCGCACCCGGCCGACGGGCAGCCGTTCAGCGTGGAGTCGCCGTGCCCGTTCTAGGAGGCTGTTGGGGATGACGCCGAAAGCAGCGGCGCTCGAAGGCGCTGGGCAAAGCGCGCGGGCGCCACGTACTGCAACACCGCCTTCGCCCGCGCCAGCGGCCCCTCCTCAGGCGGAACTGCGATTGCCAGGCCCCAGACCGGATAGAGCCATTGGGTCTCGCCCTCGGGGCCGGTGAGGCGCTCCGCCGGCTCGCCGAAGCGCTGCTGCACGGTGGCTGCATCCAGGCGCGCCGAGGGCACGAATGTCAGCGCCGACAGCGGTGCTGCCTGGGCCTGCTGGAGATCCTCGGGCGACAACCCAAACCTCTGCGCGCCACCCTCGACGATTTCGCGGCGCGGCGAGCGCGCCCGGGCGGCATCCAGCCAGGCCGGGTCGGCCTCGAAAGACAGCACGAGCTTGCCCGTCACGAAACCGGCCCGGTGGCTTTCGACATAGGCCTCCAGCGCGGTGGCGTGCCCTTGAGGCGCAGCCACCAGGGCCAGGCGCAGGTCGTCAGGGAACCGTTGCAGCACGTCGGCCACCGTGCTGTGGCCAAGCACCAGGCCAAAGACACGACTGCTGCCATCTGCCGCGGGCTCGATCTGCCAGGGCATCCCGGTGGCGGGCTCGGCGCCCGGCCCCTGCTGCAAGCCGCGCAGCATGGGCCACGCCAGCGCCAGAACAAGCAGCAGCACCGTGAGCCCCAACGACAACACCGGGGCACTGAGCCACCAACGGCGGCGAGCCGGATCAGATGGGCGCGAAACATCGGGGTTGGTCATCGGGAGATTGTCACCCGCCGCTTCGGCGCGCCGGCGCCAGCGTTATCCTCCACCCCCCAACCCAAGAGCCTCATTCATGACACCCTCGCACCTGACGATCATCACCGGCGCCTCGCGCGGCCTGGGTGCCGCGCTGGCAGCGCAACGCCTGCGCGAGGGCCATCAGGTGCTGGGCCTGGCACGCGGGTCACAACCGGCCTTGGTGGGCTTGGCTGCCACGCAGCATGCCACCCTGGTGCAATGGCCAGTGGATCTGGCGAACCCCGGCCCGGTGGCGGCGCAATTGGCGGCCTGGCTGGCCGCGCGGCCGCGCCAGGCCACGGCCGGTGCCACCTTGATCAACAACGCGGCGCTGGTGACCCGCCCTGGCCCTGCGGCCGAGACCGACCTGGAAGAGATCGCACAGGCCCTTCGGGTAGGCCTCGAAGCAACCGTGGTCCTCACGGCGGCATTCCTGCATGCCACCCGGGGCTGGGCAGGCCCGCGCAAGGTGCTGAACATCTCGTCGGGCCTGGGCCGCCGCGCGATGGCCGGCAGCGCTGTCTACTGCGCCGCCAAGGCCGGTGTCGACCATTTCAGCCGCGCCTTGGCGCTGGAGGAGGCGGCATTGCCCAACGGCGCCAAGGTGGTGTCGCTGGCACCCGGGGTGATCGACACCGACATGCAGGTGCAACTGCGCAACGCCGATCCTG
>CAYJEC010000431.1:3383-3611 GCA_964369025.1 uncultured Ideonella sp.
ATCCGAGCGCTTCATCCAGATGAAGGCCCAGGCGCAGCTCGATTCACCCGAAGCAGCCGCCATCAAGGTGCTGAAATTCCTCGACCGGCCGGAGTTCGGCCAGGATCCGATCGGGGATGTCCGCTCCCTGTGAGGTCGCCGCGCCAGTTTTCGGCTGGCGGGCGGCCCTGGCTCAGCCCGGCGCGCCAAGTGCGGGGTCGTAGCGGGCTATCGTCAGGCCCTCGATGT
>CAYJEC010000432.1:0-3603 GCA_964369025.1 uncultured Ideonella sp.
CGACGGCACACTCTGAACACTCAGCATGACCAACGCGGCCGAACCTGCCAGACCGTGCATCATGCCCACTGCCAACGCGCGCAGCGGCCAGTGCCTCGGTTGCTCGTGCTGGTGTACATGGAAGTGAACGCGATCACGAACCAGACGGCGCAGCACATCCGCGCCAAGCACGATGAGCATCAGGCCGACGCCGGTTTCGAGCGCCTGCTCCAAGCCCGGCGAAATGGCCTGGCCCAGCGCCAGCACAGCACCGGCAAAGCACATCAACGTCAGCGTGTGCCCGACACCCCATGCGACGCCCTGGCGCAAGGTCTGGCCCAGCGAGGACCGGCGGGTCACCAAAGTGGCCACGGCCGCAAGGTGATCGGTCTCGGTGGCATGCTGCAGGCCCAGCAGAAGGCCGATCAGCAGCATGGACAGCGCGGTCATGAAGCCCCCTCAGAAATGAAACACGGGCCGCGAGGGCCCGTGTTTGCTTTCTAGCTGGCGGAGACGAAGGGATTCGAACCCTTGATGGAGTTTTAAGCCCCATACTCCCTTAGCAGGGGAGCACCTTCGGCCACTCGGTCACGTCTCCAGCACGAAGGCCGCATTCTAACCACAGTCACGGCCCGATTCCGGCGCGCGCGGGCTCAGGATTGCGCCGTGGAGGCGGCCGGGTCGTCCAGGTCGAACACCCGATGCAGCGCCCTCACGGCCAGTTCCATGTACTTCTCGTCAATGACCACCGAGGTCTTGATCTCGCTGGTGGTGATCATCTGGATGTTGATGCCCTCCTCGCTGAGCGCGCGGAACATCTTGCTGGCCACGCCCACATGGCTGCGCATGCCGATGCCGACGATCGACACCTTGCAGATCTTCGGGTCGCCCAGCACCTGTGCGGCGCCCGTGGCCGGCTGGACCTTCGTCTTCAGCAGGTCCATCGTGCGCTGATAGTCGTTGCGGTGCACAGTGAACGAGAAGTCGGTCCTGCCGTCGTGCGAAACGTTCTGGATGATCACATCGACATCGATGTTGGCCTCTGCCACTTCACCAAGGATCTGGTAGGCGATGCCAGGCTTGTCGGGCACGCCCATCACGGTGACCTTGGCCTCGTCGCGGTTGAAGGCGATGCCGGAGACAACGGCTTGTTCCATCTTGACGTCTTCCTCGAAAGTGATCAGGGTGCCAGACTTGGCTTCTTCATTGATGTCGATGTCCCAGGGCGTGAAACTGGACAGCACGCGCAGAGGCACCCGGTACTTGCCGGCGAACTCCACCGAACGGATCTGCAGCACCTTGGAGCCCAGGCTGGCCATCTCCAGCATCTCCTCGAAGGTGATGGTGTGCAGCCGTCGAGCCTCGGGCACCACGCGCGGGTCGGTGGTGTAGACGCCGTCCACGTCGGTATAAATCAGGCACTCGGCGGCCTTCAAAGCAGCAGCCACGGCCACGGCCGAGGTGTCCGAGCCACCGCGGCCCAGCGTGGTGACGTTGAGGTCCTCGTCCACGCCCTGGAAGCCGGTGATGATGACCACCTTGCCACTCGTCAGATCGGCGCGAACCCGGGCGTCGTCGATGCTTTGGATGCGCGCCTTGGTGAACGACGAATCCGTCTTGATCGGGACTTGCCAGCCGTTGTAGCTGACGGCCTCCATGCCCTCAGCCTGCAGCGCCAGCGAGAGCAAACCCACCGAGACCTGTTCGCCAGTGCAGGCGATCATGTCCATCTCGCGCAGCACGGAGGGGCTGTGGCTGGCCGGAGCCACCTCTTTCGCCAGCCCCAGCAGTCGGTTGGTCTCGCCACTCATTGCCGAGGGCACGACGACCAACTGGTGGCCTGCGCGGGCCCATTTGGCCACGCGCTTGGCGACATTGCGGATGCGCTCGGTCGTGCCCATCGAGGTGCCGCCGTACTTGTGAACAATCAATGCCATGGCGAAGTCGCGTTGAACGGTGAGGGTTTCGGACTTTGTTGCCTGGCAAGGCGTCGGCCGGGCAAACGTCGAATTTTAGCTGTTGCAATGCAGCAATGGCCAACACAGACTGACAGTGCCTCAAAGCGGGTCTGGGTGCCAGTCCAGCCGCCATTGGAGTTCGCCCGGTGGCGCCCAGCACCGGGCATCCATACCCAGGCCCGGCACATAGAGCGTCTGTTGAGCCGAGGCCACCACCGGCCCACTGCGCGCCCACGCCGGAACGGCCGCCGCCTGGAACTGTTTCTTCAGGCTGCGGGACTGGCTGCGCGGCTCGAACTGGAAATCGTCGCCTGCCTGGCGTGGGCGCAGCATCGCCGCGGCCAGCAAGGCAGGCTGGACACCGCCCTGCCCTACCGCGCGCATCTCCATCCGGCCACCCCAGTCCGGCAGTTCGTTCAAGCCCGGGCGAAGGAACGATGCTGGGACGGCCTTCGGCGCCCATGCCTCTGGCGACGCGGCGCCCAGGCTCAGTTCCCCGCGATACGCACGCAGCTCGCGCGTGCCATCCACCGGCCAGCGGCCGGGGCGCGTGCCATGCACTTCGGACAGCAGGCGCTCCAGCAACGGCTCGGGTGCGCCACCCCGCAAACGCAACTGCAGCCAGTGGCGCAGCACGAAACGCTGCCGCGCCGCACTCAGCTGACGCCAGCCAGCCACCGGCAAGGCCACGCCGGCACCCAATGCCGCGAGATCGGCCGCAGCGATCTCGTCGATCAGTGCCGCCGCACTTTGCGCCTGCCGCGCTACTGTCGCCAACGCAGCCTGGGCCTGAGGAAAGCCCGCCACCAGGGCCGGCCAGACCGCGTGCCTCAGGCGATTCCTGTCGAAACGCGTGTCATGGTTGCTGCCGTCCTCGATGTGAGTCAGGCGGTGCCGCAGCACATAGGCCTGGATGGCGGCAGGCCCCTGGGCCAGCCAGGGCCGGCACCATCGGATCCCTGCCCGATCGATGTCGTGCGGCATCGCGGCAAGCCCCGAAGGACCGGCCCCACGCAATGCCTGGAGCAGCACGGTTTCGGCCTGGTCTTGCTGGTGGTGGGCCAGAAGGACCAGGTCGGCGCCTGCGCCATGGGCCATCTCAGCCAGCGCGCGGTACCGGCCCTTGCGTGCCCAAGCCTCGACACTTTCGCCAGCCGAGGGCGCGCCCATAAGACGCCGGCAGTCGAAACGGACCGGCAGGCCAGCGCGCGCCCAGCGCGCGCATTGGCGGCGGATGTGAGCCTGCCATTGGTCGGCGTGCGGGTTCAGGCCATGGTGGACATGCAGGGCAACAACCTCCACACCCAGCCTGGCGGCCGCGCGCACTGTGGCATGAAGCAAGGCGGTCGAATCGCGGCCGCCGCTGGTAGCCACGGCCACCACTTGTTTGGCCGGCGTCGGCATGGCGCGCGCAGCCCGTGCCGAGGATGGGTCAGCGTGCGGTGGTGTCGGTGAATCGCCCGTAGCTCTTGAGGCGCTCGTAGCGGCGCTCAAGAAGCTCGGTGGTGCCGAGATCTGCCACCTGGCGCAACGCGTCGACCAGCCCGCGCTTCAACTGGGCAGCCATCTGCTTGGGGTCGCGGTGGGCCCCGCCGACGGGCTCATTGACGATCTTGTCGATCAGCCCCAGTGCCTTGAGGCGGTGGGCGGTGATGCCCAGCGCCTC
>CAYJEC010000433.1:0-3599 GCA_964369025.1 uncultured Ideonella sp.
CCGGCGTAGCCGTCGCCGGCGAACAGGTTCTTGCCGTCCTTCCAGACCGACTGGTGCACGTGCATGCCCGAACCGTTGTCACCGACGATGGGCTTCGGCATGAAGGTCGCGGTCTTGCCGTAGGCATGCGCCACGTTGACGATGATGTACTTCTGCAACTGAACCCAGTCCGCACGCTCGACCAGCGAGCTGAACTTGGTGCCGATTTCCATCTGGCCGGCGTTCGCCACCTCGTGGTGGTGAACCTCGACCGGGATGCCCATCTGCTCGAGCAGCAGGCACATCTCGGAGCGCATGTCCTGGCCGGAGTCGACCGGCGGCACCGGGAAGTAGCCGCCCTTGACGGTGGGGCGGTAGCCGGTGTTGCCGTGCTCGTATTCCTTGCTGCTGTTCCAGGCGGCTTCCTCGGATTCGATCTTGGCGAAGCAGCCGGACATCTCGTTGCCCCAACGCACGCTGTCGAACACGAAGAACTCGGGCTCAGGCCCGAAGTAGGCCACGTCGCCCAGGCCCGACGCCTTCATGTACGCCTCGGCGCGCTTGGCCAGCGAACGCGGGTCGCGCTCGTAGGGCTTGCCGTCGGTGGGGTCGATCACGTCGCAGGACAGGATCAGCGTCGGCTCTTCGAAGAAGGGGTCGATGTTGGCGGTGTTCGGATCCGGAATCAGCAGCATGTCGGAGGCTTCGATGCCTTTCCAACCGGCGATGGAGGAACCGTCGAACGCGTGGCCCGAGGTGAACTTGTCTTCGTCAAAGTGGGAAACCGGCACGCTGACGTGCTGTTCCTTGCCACGGGTGTCGGTGAAGCGGAAGTCAACGAACTTGACTTCGTTGTCCTTCACCATCTGCATCACATCGGCGACGGTCTTGGCCATCAAAAGGGCTCCTGGCGGATGAGTTGTCAACGGGGGTCTGAGGGGTCGATGTCGCAAGAAGACGGTGCCTGCCCGCCAAGGCAGGCGCGTCGTGGCGACCACGGCGCGGGGAATGTAGCAGAAACCATGCCCACAAATGGTGATTACCCGGGTGCCCCGTCGCCCGCCGTCTTGGCCGACCAGGCCAGACTCAACAGCGTTTCCTGCCCCCCCGGCAGGGTCACCGTGCCCTCGCGCACGAACCCCAGCCGCTGCAGCAGGCCCAGAGACCGGTCGTTCTCCGGCGTCACGATCGCGAGCAGGCGCTCGAGCTTCAAGTCGTCACGGGCCCAGCGCAGCACCCCTTGAGCAGCCTCGCGGGCCAGGCCCTGCCCGCGCCAGGCCGGCAGGAACGCAAAGCCCAGGTCGGCGCTGTCCAGCCCCTCACGCCGCACGAGACCACACATGCCCACTGCCTCCGACGTGTCGCGCCGCTCCACCAGAAACAGGCCGTGGCCCAAGCGCTCGCACATCGCGCGCGGCCCCTGGCGCAGATAGGCTTCAGCCTGTTCGCGGGTGCTCACATCGCGCTTGCCGATGTACGCGATCCAGTCCGGGTCGTTCACCATGTCGATCAGGAACTGCTGGTCACCCGCGGCCCCTGGCTCAAACCAGCGCAGCCGAAGGCGGGGTGTTGTCAGAACGATGTGCACCAAACTGGCTCCATTGTTTGCACCACTCTAAAGCGTCCAAGACGCACCTATTCGGTGCTCACCTGCAAGCCCGAGAAGGCCGTCAAGCCCGACCGGAGGGCAGCGAAAGCCCGGTCGACCGCGCCAGGCTCGCCCTTGACACCGAGTTCGATGTGCCGGCCGCGCGTCGGGTGGTCAACACTCGGCAGGCTGAAGACGCGAACTCCGGGGTGCTCGGCTTCGATGGACTCCATCAGTGGCGTCAGTGTGGCCTCCATGCCGCCCTGGACGAACAGCGCCCGCTCGGCATGGGCCGCCGGGCGGAGGTGGCCGTAGCGCTGGTCCAGCACCCACTCGATCATCGGGTGGGCCATGACCGGGAAGCCCGGGACGAAGTGAACGTCGCCCAGGCTGAAGCCCGGGATCTTGTTGTACGGGTTCGGGATGATCGCCACCCCTTCGGGGAACACGCCCATGTTGAGGCGATGGATGTTGTCCGGCCGGTCGGGCTCGAAGACCACCCCCTGCTCGGCGGCGGTCTCGCGCATGCGCTGCTCGATCAAGAGCTTGGCTTCCGGGTGCAGGGCCAGGGTGCGCCCGCTGGCGGCGGCGGCGCATTGGCGTGTGTGGTCGTCCGGCGTGGCGCCAATGCCGCCGCAGGAGAAGACCACGTCGCCCGAGGCCATGGCGTCGCGCAACGCCGCCGTGATGCGCGGACGCTCATCGCCGATGTAGCTTGCCCAGGACAGCGCATGGCCGCGCGCACCGAGCAACTCGATGACCTTGGCCAGGTGCTTGTCCTGCCGCCGGCCGCTGAGGATCTCGTCGCCGATGATGATCAAGCCGAAGCTCATGGCAGCAGGCCCTCCGCGCTGGAGGGCGGCAGCGCCGGGGGCGGCGCCTCGACGATCACCTCGTTGACCACCGCCGCCCGCTGGGCCGCCAGAGCGGCCAGCGCGTAGTGGGTGAACCACAGCGCCGCAAAGGCGAACACCAGGGTGTAAAGCCAGACCGAGACCGCCATCAGGATGGGCGCGAAGATGAGCGTGGCCGCGCTCACGGCCCAGATCAACGAGGGTGCCGCGCCGAGGAAACCGGTGACGATGCCGATCAGCAGCAGTTGCCAGCCGTGGGTGGCCACCAGCAGCCGGCGCTCGTCGCGGCTGGCGTGTTCGGCCAGCACGTCGAAGCTCATCACGCGGGTCGTCAACCAGCCCCAGATCAGCGGTGGCACCACCAGCACCACGCCGGGGATCAGCCACAGGGGCATGGTCAAGAACAGGCCCAGCAGCGCCAGCAAGGTGGCCGCCAGGGACCACAGGGCACCCATCCAGAACGGCGCTCCGTGCTTGCGCTCCAGGTTGGCAAAGCGCCGCTCGGCCACCAGGCTGACGATGGCCGGCGTCATCAGCCAGGCCACCAGCAGCAGCGACAGAACCACCACCACCGGCGCGGCCAGTGCCACCACGATCAGCGGCGCGATCATGGCGCGGAACGATGGGCCCAGAGAGCCGTCGAGCCATTTCAGCATCGACTCGACCAGCGACCAGCTCTCCAGCGTGGCGCGCACCGTGGCCACAGCCGCTTCCCAGAAGAAATAACCAAGCACCAGGGCCAGGCCACCGGCAATGAGCAGCGGCAGCAGCGACAGGCCGATGACGCGCGGCATCAGCAGGTAGGCTGCCGCGCGCCAGAATGAATCGAGCAGGAGTTTCATCCGGCCAGCATAACGCCAGGCCGTTCAGCCGAGCGCCGGGCCGCCCCAAGCCGGCTGAGCACCCGCTCGGCGGGTGGGGCCGGTACCCCGGCACCGGGTGCCATATCTCAGCTGCGCCCGACCAGCCGCTTCAACCCCAGCCACTGCTGGGCCCAGAAGCCCTGGCCATAGTCGCGACCACCCTGGTCGGGCAGTTGGTCACGGATGCCAGTGGGCTCCACCACGCGGCCAAAGCGCGCGGTGCGAAAGATCAGATCCCAGATTGGAAACAGCACGGCGAAGTTGTGGCCGCCCAGGCTGCCCGGGCCGGCCGACTCATGCCCCAGGCCGATGGCA
>CAYJEC010000434.1:0-3597 GCA_964369025.1 uncultured Ideonella sp.
ATTGACCAGCGAGCCCTTCTGCTGCACATGGGCACCCAGTACCTCGCGCAGGGCCTTGTGCATCAGGTGGGTGGCGCTGTGGTTGCGCACGGTCCTGGCGCGGCGCTCGGCATCCACGCGGGCGACAAAGCTGTCGCCCACGCGGACCTCACCCTCGGCGATGCGGCCATGGTGGCCGAACACATCGGCCTGGATCTTCAGCGTGTCGTCCACCACCACCCGGGTGGTGCCGTTGCGCAGGTCCCCGGCATCACCGACCTGGCCACCGCTCTCGGCGTAGAACGGCGTGTGGTCGAGCACGATCACCGCGTCGTCACCGGCGCGTGCCGCATCGACCGGCGTGCCGTCCACATAGACCGCTGTCACCTTGCTCGTCTCGCAGACCAGGTGCTCGTAGCCGTGGAAGGCCGTGGGCGCTCCGGCGTACTCCAGGCCCTGGGCCATCTTGAACTTGCCGGCTTCTCGGGCGCGCTGCTTCTGTTCGTCCAGCAAGGCGTTGAAGCGGGCCTCGTCGACCTTCACGCCGCGCTCACGGCACACATCTGCCGTCAGGTCCACCGGGAACCCGAAGGTGTCGTGCAGCTTGAACGCGGTGTCGCCATCGATCTGGCCGGCCCCGGCGGCCAGCGCCGTCTCCAGGATGTCCATGCCGCGCTCGATGGTCTGGAAAAAGCGCTCCTCCTCCTGCCTGAGCACCTCGGTCACGCGGGCTGCCGCCTGGCGCAACTCGGGGTAGGCCTCGCCCATCTGCTCGACCAGGGCCGGCACGATGGCGTGGAAGAAGGGCTTGCGTGCCCCCAGCTTGTAGCCGTGGCGGATGGCGCGGCGGGCAATGCGGCGCAGCACGTAGCCGCGGCCCGCGTTACCGGGGATGACCCCATCGACCACCGTGAACGAACAGGCCCGGATGTGGTCGGCGATGACCTTCAGGCTGGGCGAATCCGGGTCGACACCGGCGCCGCCTGCCGACTCGACAGCGGCCTTGGCCGCAGCGAGCAAGGCCACGAACAGGTCGATCTCGTAGTTCGAATGCACATGCTGCATCACCGCGGTGATGCGCTCCAGGCCCATGCCGGTGTCCACGCTGGGCTTGGGCAGCTTGTGCATCACACCGTCCTCGGTGCGGTTGAACTGCATGAAGACGTTGTTCCAGATCTCGATGTAACGGTCGCCGTCTTCGTCCGGGCTGCCGGGCGGGCCGCCTGGGATGCCCTCGCCGTGGTCGTAGAAGATCTCGGTGCAGGGGCCGCAGGGGCCCGTGTCACCCATCATCCAGAAGTTGTCGCTGGCGTATCGCGCGCCCTTGTTGTCGCCGATGCGCACGATGCGCTCGGCCGGCACGCCCACCACCTTGTTCCAGATCTCGTAGGCCTCGTCGTCCTCGGCGTAGACGGTCACCCAGAGCTTCTCGGTGGGCAGCTTGAAGTGCACGGTGAGCAGTTCCCACGCGTACTGGATGGCGTCGTGCTTGAAGTAGTCGCCGAACGAGAAGTTGCCCAGCATCTCGAAGAAGGTGTGGTGCCGCGCGGTGTAGCCCACGTTGTCCAGGTCGTTGTGCTTGCCGCCGGCGCGGATGCACTTCTGGCTGGTGGTGGCACGGCTGTAGGGCCGCTTGTCGAAGCCCAGGAACACGTCCTTGAACTGGTTCATCCCGGCGTTGGTGAACAGCAGCGTCGGGTCGTCGCCGGGCACCACGGGCGAGGAGCCGACGATGGTGTGGCCCTTCGATTCGAAGAACTTCAAAAAGGTCTGGCGGATCTCGGAGGCTTTCATCCGGGCGTTCTTCCTGCGTTTTCGTGGGGAAAGTGAGCCGGCGATTATCCCAGTTCGCGCGCCAGGAAGGCGCGCAGCCGCTCGTCGCCCGAGAAGGCCACGTTGAAGCGCATCCAGTCGGTCGGCTGGAGATCGGCCCGAAAGAGGTAGCCTGGGCCCAGCATGATGTCGTGTCCGGCGGCGAGGCTGGACAAGGCCACGGTGTCGGTCAGCTGCGGGTGGCGCGCCCACAGGAACATGCCCGCCTTGGGCTCGGCGAACAGCTCGAAGCCCAGGCCCGCCAGCATGCCCCCCACGCGTTGGTGCGCCTCGGCCAGGCGCTCGCGCAGGGCTTTCAGGTGCTTGCGGCGTCGGCCGTCCAATACAGCGCCATGGGCCAGCCTCTCGCCGAACTCGGCCGAGGTCAGCCCCGAGATCATCTTCAGCTGCGCCAGGTCCTCCAGCAGATCCGGGTGAGCGGCGGCGAAGCCGACTCGGATATTGGGTGACAGGGTCTTGGAGTAGCTGCCGATGTAGATCACGCGGGCCAGTTGATCCAGACTGGCCAGCGACGGGCGCGGCTGCGGATCCAGGTCGACATAGATGTCGTTCTCGACCAGGGTCAAGTCGTGCGCCTCGGCCAATTGCAGCACCCGGTGCAGCTGGGACAGCGGCGCCACCGAGCCGGTGGGGCTTTGCAGCCGGGGCTGGGTGAAGAAGACCTTGGGCCGATGCTCAATGATCAGCTTTTCCAGTGCCACCAGGTCGTAGCCTTGCGGCGTGCGCGGCACGCCCAGCAACTGCGCGCCCTGGAAACGCAGCGAGAACAGCAGGTTGGCGTAGCCGGGGTCGTCCACCAGGACCGCGTCGCCAGCGCGCACCAGGCGGCGAACGCACAGGTCCAGCGCCTGGCTGGAGCCCTGGGTCAGCAGCACCTGGGAAGGTGGCAGGTTCACCTGCTGCTCGGCCAGCGCCTCGCAGATCGACTGGCGCAGCGGGGGGTAGCCCTTCGGATCGCCGTAGCCGCCGGCGTCCGCCTCTTCGGCGGCCAGGCTGCGCAGGGCGCGGCGCAGGCCATCCTCGAACAACCAGTCACCGGGGAGCCAGCCGCAGCCGGCCTTCACCGCCAGATGCCTGTTCTCGAAGATCTTGCGCAGGTACCACAGCTGGTCGAAGCTGCGGCTCTCCGCGCTCGGCTTCGCCGGTTCGTCGGCCGGTGCACGTTGCCGCACGAAGAAGCCCGAGTGCGGGCGGGACACCAGGTAACCGAGCGCCACCAGGCGGTCGTAGGCCTCGACCACCGTGAACACGCTGACCCGGTGGCCTTGCGCGAACTGGCGGATCGACGGCAACTTGGCGCCGGTGCGCAACGTGCCCTGATCGATCTGCTGGCTCAGGCCGTCGACGATCTGGGTCACCAGGGGCGTGGTGGCCTGGGGTTGGAGGGTCAGCATCGTGGGTGTACTGGGTGCGCGGCCTGCACAGTGCGCCGCGCCATGCCCGGGGCTGTACATGGTAGCGGTTGCCCTGAAGGGCCTAGAGTGGCACTCTTGGCGCTTCCACCAAGCGCCGCCGCCCACACAGGAGCCCGACATGCACCGCGACCCCCAAGCCACCGCCAAGACCAACGCCGGCATCATGGCCCGCCGCCGCGCCGCCCTGCCCACCGGCCTGGGCCAGACCTACGACGTGGTCGCGGACCGCGCCGAGAACGCCGAGGTCTGGGACGTGGAAGGCAAGCGTTACCTCGACTTCGGCGGCGGCATCGCGGTGCTGAACACCGGCCACCGCCACCCGAAGATCGTGGCCGCCGACAAGGCCCAGCTCGACAAGGTGCACCACACC
>CAYJEC010000435.1:0-3596 GCA_964369025.1 uncultured Ideonella sp.
ATCGGCTGAAGGAATACGCCGCCAGGCAGAACGCCCCCGTGGTGGCCATCTGCGCAAAGACCGAGGCCGAGTTGGCCGACATGAGCGACGAGGATCGGGGCATGTTCCTGCACGAGATGGGGCAGGACGAGCCCGGCCTGAACCGGCTGATCCGCGCTGCCTTCGGCTTACTGGGCCTGCAGACCTATTTCACCGCGGGCGTGAAGGAGGTGCGTGCCTGGACGATCCATGTCGGCGACACCGCACCGCAGGCGGCGGGCGTGATCCACACCGATTTCGAGAAGGGCTTCATCCGGGCCCAGACGATCGCCTACGAGGACTTCGTCAAGTTTGGCGGTGAGCAAGGGGCCAAGGATGGCGGCAAGATGCGCGCCGAAGGCAAGGAATACGTCGTCAAGGACGGCGACGTGCTGCACTTCCTGTTCAACGTCTGAGGCAGACCACCGGGCTGCCTCCGCGCTGCCGGCGCGGCTTCAATCCGGCGGCGTGGCGTTCCTGATCGAGAACTGCATCTCGACCAACGGTACCGGGTACGACAGCTCGCAGCGCCAGCCCCGAAACGCCTGATCCTGCAGCCCCGCTTGGCGCAGGACATGCTGAAGGGCAGCCGCCTGGTCCGGCACCCCTTCGAGGGCCATGCCGTCCTGCCCCATGGGCAAGGGTTCGAATGAAGCACTCAGGTTGAGCTGCCTGAAGTGCCGGCGCTCCGGATCCGGTGCTGGCACCGGTGCGCCGCTCGGCCCCGGCAGGTAGAAGCGCACCAGCGGCTGCATGCCGGGCCACAGCGTGTCGGCCACGTAGACGTCCCTCACCAGCCGATGGCAGGGTGTGTTGAGCATGTAGTTGCGCAGCAGGGTCACGGCGCCGTCAGCGGCCAAGCGTTGGGCACGGAGCACTCTGAACGCAGTGGTCAACTGAACCGGTGGCGGGCTTCCGGCGTCGCCGGGCAACACAAAGGTCGTGAACTGCCCTTCGCGCTCGACCACCAGTTCTGGCAGGGGCATGGAACTGCCGGCGGAGACGATGAAGTCCTCCGCCCGCTGGGTGGTCACGTCGCCCTGGATGCTGGCCATCTGAGCGCCCGGCGCCGGCCCGTCAGTCTTGCCGAAGGTGAACAGGCTGAGCAGCGGCATCGGCGTGCCCGGGGTCACGCGGTGGAGCCCGATCCTGCGGTGCACCTCGATCATCTGGGTGTGCACGCCGTCGGCGTCAGGGACCACGAAGATGGCGGTGGTGAGGGTCTCGCTGTAATGCCCGAAGAGGAACGAGACGGCCTTGAACGACGCCTGCCGCGCCATGTGCTCGCGCCGCAGTCGAATGTCGGCCGAGGCATGCCCCAGTTGGGCGTCCAGTGTCTGGCGCCCGCCGGGCAAGGTGTCGAGAAGCAATTGGAACTGGTCAATCGCCAGTTCCAGTGCCCGATGCAGTTCGGGATCGACCAGGGGCTGCGACGCATCCAGGAGGATGCGCAGGCCGGTTGGCGATGGGACCAGGTGCAGAAAGTCCAGGTCCGAGCCCGTCTTGGTGGCCTGGATGAGGCGGCTGGCCAGGCTCTTGTCGAGCCCGGTCTGGCGAATCAACCGCACGGGCCGCGCCGGCGACCCGGCGAGGTGTTCGATGAGGCGTGTCAGATGCACCCTCAGGTCCGCCGCAAGCCTGCTCGAGTGCGACGACGTTGCGGTGGCCATGGCGGGCTCGGTCTCGACCTTGGGGGGCATGCCTCGGGATTCGTTGTAGTGAAGCTGGCGTCAGCCGCCCACTGACCGTGGGCGACCCGCAGTATCGTTCAAGAGCTGACGCGGCCAGTGCGCCGCGCCACCGCCTATTGCGCTGCCGACGACAGCCTGATCACCTTGCTGCGTTGCATGAACGGCTGCTTGATCATCGTCTCGACGACTGCGAACGAGCGGGCATCCGGCGATACGGCCATGACCCAGCCGATGTCGAATTCAGGATCGTTGTAGCCGAACTCGGCAAAGAAGGCCTTGGCCGGCACCATGCGCCCACGCTTCTGGGTCCAGACCCAACCGATCGCACCGCCCGGCCCCCACTCCTTCTTGCCGAATCCGACGACAACCTTGCCGTCGGCGGACACGCCGTTCGCATAGGCGTCACCGCTGACGGTGCCCTTCAGCACGCCCAGGCTGGTCCGGTCCCAACTGCTGCCGTTCCAATGCCACATGGCAGCCTCGGCCCGCCCATTCTTGGGGTTCGAGTCCTGGCCAACCACATAGGCCCCGTCCGGGCTCACGGCTTGGGCCATGCCAAAGCCGCCGGGTGCGCCAAGTTGAGTCCGCTGCCCATTGACCCAGACGGTGGCAGCCCAGGAACCCGTCCCGACGTCCTCCTGCCAGCCTGCCATCACACTGCCGTCGTGGCTGGCGCCGTTGATCCGGCCGCTGCCGCCGCTGGTACCCAGATCAATCATCTGCGTTCCGGCCTTCCAGGTGTAGGGATGGGCAAGACCACCCGTCTGCCCATATCGCCAGTAAAGACCGGCCACGGTCTTGCCGTCGCCCGACATCGCCCAGACCGCGCTGTCCTGGCTGTCGCCGCTGCCCACATCGTCCGGAAGCGGCCCGATCTGGGACCAGACACCGTTGGACCAGATGCCCGAGGTCAGCAGAGTCCCGTCGTCCGACAGGATGCTGGACGCGATCGTCTGGCCGTCGGCCGATATGGCCGGCCAGCCGCCCGACACCCCGAGGACATCCACGGTGCTGCGGCCCAGGCGCTGGGCGGCAGAACCACGCTTCCAGAGGAAGGTCTCGTAGTTGTCGTTCATCTGGCCCGTGGCGGACTTGCCGTCTGCGGAGATCCCGGAGATCCAGCAAACCTTGCAGACGAGGGTGGCCGTGGCGGTCTGGGCCGCGGCGCCCAGAGGCAGCAGGCAGCCCAGGGCAGCGAGCCATCCTGTGGCTTTCAATGCAGGGTGTTTCGTCATGACGGTCTTTCGGTTGGGCCGCCCGGCTGGCCGGCCACGTTGAGGGGGAGAACCAGGTGCCCCAGATCCAGGCCTGGAACCCATCAGGAAACTCTAACGAAGTTCCACATCGTCTTCAAGAGTTCTCTCAGAGATTTTCTCCTTTCTGGTGAATCCCCTGAACGGGTTTCTACGGAGGGGTGCCGTGCAGCCAGCCGTCTCAAGCCCGGGTGCCGCCAAACGGACACCACGGAGTCTTTTGGCACTCGCCGGCCAGGAGTGCTAATATTTATGGAACCCCATCGGGGAACAGGAATCACAAACTGCGATGAACACACACCCTACCCCCACCGCTGTCGCCCTGCGTGACCCCTGGGCGATGGTGCCGTCCATCGGCAACCTGGACGCCTACATCACCGCCGTGAACCGCATCCCCATGCTGACGCACGACGAGGAGATTGACCTCGCCCAACGCCTGCACGGGCAAGGGGACGTGCAGGCGGCCGGCCGTCTGGTCATGTCTCACCTGCGCCTGGTGGTGTCTGTTGCTCGCCAGTACATGGGCTATGGCCTGCCGCACGGCGACCTGATCCAGGAAGGCAATGTCGGCCTGATGAAGGCCGTCAAGCGCTTTGACCCTGACCAGGGCGTTCGGCTGGTGAGCTTCGCCATG
>CAYJEC010000436.1:0-3587 GCA_964369025.1 uncultured Ideonella sp.
TGACGATTATGTCGTCGCGCTCGCTGTAGGGCTGCTTCGGGTCGACATCCTGATTGAACTTGTGAATCAGGCTGAAGACGTAGCGGTGGTTTTCCTTCAGGAGCCTTTCGAGATCGGCTCCTGATGAGGCGCGCGGTGTGTCTTTCTCGACGACGCCCGTGCCCACGAATGTCTTGTAGATCTGGCTGTCGAGGTCCTGTCTGTCGGTCATCAGCAGGAAGGTGAAATTCCCCGGCACCTTCCGCCGTACCTTCTCGGCGAAGAAGGCCATGGAGTAGCTCTTGCCGCTGCCCTGCGTGTGCCAGAAAACGCCGAGCCGTCCGAGGTCCGGGTGCGCGCGCTCGATGACGTTGATCGGGCCTTCGGGAATGAATGAGGGCAAGGCCGGCACGCCAGCTTCGCTGGCCTCGGCCTGTCGCGTCTGATCGGCGATGGCGCGCTTTTCCAGCGGCAGCTCAACAACGCGATGATGGAGTCGCTTCTCAAGTGGGAACTCGCGCTTCAGTGCTTCCTGATGCGCGACGGATGCCACGGCGCGGTTGACGCCGAGCACCTGATGGTTCCGGGCCACCACCTTGCGAGTCTTGCCCGCTTTGCTTTCGTCGAACAGGATGAAGTTCTCGACGATATCGAGCAGACGGTCATGCGCCAGCATGCCGTCGAGGAGCGCTTCGGCGTCCAACTTGCCCTTGTCGGCTTCGTCCTGCCGCTTCCACTCATAGAAATGGTCCCATTCGCTCGTGATCGAGCCGTACTTGGCGCGGTCGCCATTCGAGACGATCAGGAAGACGTTGTGGTGGAAGGCCTGAGCAACTACGTTCTCGTCCATGTAGTCGCGCAGGTTGCCGTCGAACCCTGCACGGATGTTCTTGTAGACGGCCTTCAGCTCGATGAAGACCAGCGGGAGGCCGTTGACGAAGCAGACGAGATCGGCGCGGCGGTTGTAGTTCGGCGTGGGTAGGCCCGTGAGTTTCAATTCACGCACGGCGAGGAAGCGGTTCGCGTCCCGCGCATTGTCAAAGTCGATCACGCGGGCACGGGCGTCGCGACGCTGCCCGTTAGCATCGCGCCAAGACACGGGTATGCCGTTACGGATGAGACGGGCGAATTCCTGATTGTGCTGGAGCAGCGAACGGCTGAAATCGTGAAGGGTCAGCGCTCGCAATGCATCGTCGATAGCTGGCGTCGGCAATTCCGGGTTGAGGCGTCGCAGCGCGGCGCGCACGTCGCGGGTGAGGACCGCCTCAGTTGTGTCGTTGCGGCCAAGCGTGCCATCCGCCCCGAAGGTCTCAGCGTTGAAGGCGTAGACGGTGTCCCAGCCGAGCTTGTCCTTCAGATGCGCGGCAAAAGTTGCCTGCACGAGCCGGTCTTCACTATTTATTCCAGTTGCCGCCAAGATGCCCCTACCCAAGCAAACCAGTCATGCCTTGATGGCACGTATGTCCTTTAGATGCTGCCCCATACCTTCAAGCACGCCTTCAATAGTCTGTAGGCAATGGTCAATGAAGACTGGACTGAGATAGAAAATCCAGGGCTGCCCCGCAGACGTCGCATCCATGAACCAGCCGGCGGGCCATTCCCCGCGATCCAATCGCCCTTGGAACTTTGTGCGTTCATCCACGGGCCATTCGAATCCGTGATGAAACATCTTGTTTCTGTAAGCAAACAATGCACCGAGAACCGCTTTCAAGTCTGCGGGCATCCGTGCAACTAGCCCCGTATGCTCGGACAGCTGCAGGATGCCTTGCGTAAGATCAGTCTGGCGTCCGCCCTTCCCGTACAGATAGTGCGGGTCCCAGAACTCGTCTGACGCGGCCTGCCCTCGGACGGATGCCACGTTGCTAGACGGACTTTTGGCACGCAGCGTTTCGAAGACCGCCACGAACAATGACTCACAGAGCGGCGCCAGCATCCCAACTGCCGCCATGCTGTGAGCAGCGTCCTGATAGACAGCTCGCTGGTTCTCTTCGACCCAACGCTCTTCGAGAAAGTGCTGCTCGTCGTCATTACTTGAAAGCTTATCAGCCTCTTCGATTAATGCGCGTATGTCATCGCGGACGAGTTGATCGGCTTCGGCGTTTCGTTTGAGCAGCGCCCTCACAGCAATGAGCTGCGCTTCAACATCCATGGCGTGTAGCGCCAAAATAGCTTCGTCCCGTGCGTCAAGCTCCCACCTCAACCACCCGGGAGAGGAAGCAGGCGCGACTGGCTCTTCAGTCATACAACGATTTCCCCGTTCATCAGACGCGGCAGGAGCAAGTCGCGGGCTTGCGCTAGCTTGCGGTTCTGATTGTCTAAGTTGGCAACCTGCTTGAACATTCCACCAACTGAATCGTCAAAAATGGTTCGGAGGGTTTCGGGCGGGACCGCTACGAAATAGCGATCAAAGCAACTGGACTGCACCCGCTGGCGACCAGATGATCCAATCATACTTCTGACGGCATTTTCCCTGAACGCTGGCTCCCGTGCTGTTAAATAAACATAGAATCTGCTCACGCGTCGCTCTCGAAGAACTATGAACTCAGTTGATCCGCAGGCAACTTCCCCATCCGCGAGGAACTGGACAAATCCCGTTTTTCCATTTTCCAGACAGGGGGTGATCCGAGCGAAAAGCGTGTCGCCATTTTGGAAACGCACACTTGTTGATTCTTGACGCCCCTCAAGAGGTGCTTGGTCGATAACCATCCCAACTTCGGACAATGAGGCCATTGGCACGTACGTGATTATGCCATCATCGTCGCGCGGGGTTGGTGGGTTTACCTCGAACGCTTCGGACGCGGACACCCGCTCCCAACCCTCGGGCAGGCCGTCAGTGATGTTGACGTGTTCATGGCCGGGGAAGCGGAAGTGGACGAACCACTCGCGGTAGAGCATCCGCGCGGCTTCCTCCAACAGCGTAATACGCCGACGGTTGTTCTCGATCAGGTCGTCGTAGGCAACCAACCACGAGGCCACATTGTCTTGCGTCTTTCGATCCGCAAGATAGATCGGAAGGCTATGAATATGGTTCCGGTTCAGGGTCGGGTTCGCTCCCCCAACGTTAAAGCGCTCTAGGCCTAGACACTTCAATGCGTAGTATACGAAGCGAGGATTGTTGCCGTTGAGTGACTTGCTCCAAAGCGTTGTGTCATGAGGCCAGTAAGCGTTCTCGGAATAGTGGACGGTTCCCAGAGAACCCTTTCTGCCAATCACAACGCCGGGTCCCTCGACCATGGCTTCGCTGTGCCAACTGCTAGGACCAGATGAAGAAATAACCGGAACCTCGCCATCCTTCTGTTCGGCCTTTGTGATGTCAAAGCCACGCTGTAGGAACACCAGATCTTGAAGGATCGCGGGCTTCCAGTGCTTCGAGCCGAGATAGAAGGCCGTCACGCTCCTAGCTCCTCGAACCTTTTGGCAATGCGCGCTGCCAGTTCCGTCGCCTCCTCATTCAGCCCCTTCAGGTCGATATGGATGGCGCGCAGAGCTTCGTCGAAATCGAAATCCTCATCCGTCTCTTCCGGTGCAACACCGACAAAGCGGCCTGGCGTGAGGCTCCAGTCATGGGCGGCGACAGTGGCGCGATCAACGCGCTTCACCAGCCCCTC
>CAYJEC010000437.1:0-3586 GCA_964369025.1 uncultured Ideonella sp.
CCTGCAGGCGGCCTTGCCGGTCTACCGTCACCGTCAGCGGCACGCTGCGGCGCGGGCTCAGTGCGTCACCCAGCGCGGCGACGTCCAGCGTCACTGGAAAGCTCCAGCCGCGCTGCGCCATGTGGCGGCGCACCGCCTCGACATCACGTTCGCGCACGGCACCCAGCACGCTTAACGGCCGGCCAGCGGCGGCCCTGTGCAGCCGCGCCACATGCGCGTTGTGGCGCTCGCAGTAGGGACAGGTGAGCGACCAGAACACCACGACCACCGCGCTGTCACGCGCGCGGCCGTTGGGCCATGGTGTGCCGTCCAGCAGGGTGACGGCCGGCCAGTTCACGGCGTCGCCTCGCGCCGGCGCTGCGACAGCCTGCTGTGCCCAGGCGCCCAGCGCTGCGCCGCCCAGCAGGGCGCGCCGTCTCATTTTTCTGCCTGCTCCATCAGAAGGTAGGTGTTGTAGGCGTTGATGCGGTTGGCTGCACCGAACAGCGGCAGCTTGGTGAAGTTCGACCAATCGGTGCGGGCATACGCCTCCTCGAAAGGCTCCATGTTGCGGGCTGCCTCACCCATTGTCCTGCGCAGGTACACCAGGTAGTCCCGAGTGGTTTGCAGATCCTCTCGCGCCGTGGTGGATGCCGGGCCATGGCCTGGAATGATGATCCGCGTGTCGAAAGAGAGAAGTTTGTCCAACGCCTCGATCCAATGCCTGCTGTCCGCCTGGCCGACGTAGGGAACGCGCCCACGAAAGACGATGTCTCCAGCGATCAGCACCTTGAGTTGCGGGATGTAGATCACCAGGTCTTCGGGCGTGTGGGCTGGGCCGGTCGGGATCATCTCGAAATCGAGTCCGCCCAGGCGCCAGGTCGCTGGGCCTGTGATCCAGCGGTCGGCTGCCACCAGACGCGTCTTCTCGTCCACCCACGGGAAAAGTTCCTCGCGGCTGGCCTGCAGTCGGAGTTCAGCCGTTTGCGAGTGCAGGTACTCCTTGCCGTGCTCCTGCGCGATCACTTCGGCGCCCGCGGCCTTTAGCGATTGCAGGCCGTAGATGTGGTCCGCGTGGTAGTGCGTCACGATCACCGCCTTGATCGGCAAGGGCGTCACCCGCCGGATCTCGGCGATCAGTTCGTCCGCCAGCGGAGGCGAGCCCAGGGCATCGAACACCACCACGCCCTCGCTGGTCACGATGAAGGCCGCATTGGAGATGAAGTTCCGGTTGGCCGCTGAGCCCATGGCTGATTCACCCTGGACCATCCAGGTCTGCGGCGCGACCTGTTGCGCACGTGGTACCTGTGCCCCGGCGATGGCTGGCAGCCAGCCCGCCACAAGAGCCATGACCAGGCCGAAGCCCCAGCGCTCGAAACTATAAATCCGCATACACTGATATTACGCCGCCGCAAGCATCTCGTCACCCTACTGGTTTGTCCCAATGACGCAGAGACGCCGATGTAAAGATGCTGACAGCGAGCGCGCGCAAGCTCGCCCCGGAACATACACCATGCGGTATCTGGAACCGCACACAAGGAGACAAGCATGAGAAGTCGGCATCTGCTTCTGGCCTTGCCGCTCGCCGCGGCAGCCGCCGGGGGCCACGCTCAGGACGCCACGTTGGCGCGCAACCTTGCGGCCACATGTGCCAATTGCCATGGCACCACCGGTGTCGCCAAGGGCGAGATGAAATCGCTCGCGGGCCGGCCAGCCGACGAGTTGCTCAAGCTCGTCGCCGACTTCAAGAGCGGTGCTCAACCGGCGACGATCATGCACCAGATCGCCAAGGGCTACACCGATGAACAGATGCGCCTGATTGCCGGCTTCTATGCCGCGCAGCCGGCCAAACGCTGAGGGCTCCGACATGACACACCAAACATTCAATCGCCGCCAGTGGCTTGCAGCGGGCGCGGCCCTGGCGGCCGGTGGCTTGTCGGCCTGTGCCGGCGTAACCGGCGGCCCCTCTTTGGGCCGTGTGGTCGTGGTGGGGGGCGGCTTCGGCGGCGCCACGGCGGCGCGCTATCTGAAGCTCTGGGGAGGCTCGATCGACTTCACGCTCGTCGAACGCAACCCGAACTTCATTTCCTGCCCGATCTCCAATCTGGTGGTGGGCGGCCACAAGCAGATGGCCGACATCACCCGCGGCTATGAAGGCCTGGTGGCGGCCGGCGTGAAGGTGATCCAAGGCGAAGTCAGCGCGATCGACTCTGCAGGCAAGAGCGTGCGCCTGGCGGATGGCCGCACCCTCCCCTACGACCGCCTGGTTGTTTCACCTGGCATCGACTTCATGCCCGAGCAGGTTGGCGGGCTGAAGGCGGTTCTCGATTCCGGCCAGGTCGCCCACAGTTGGAAGGCCGGCCCGCAGACCGTGGCTCTGCGCCGCCAACTCGAGGCCATGCCCGATGGGGGTGTCTTCGCGCTCAGCATCCCCAAGGTGCCCTACCGTTGCCCGCCAGGGCCCTACGAGCGGGCTTGCATGGTGGCCAGCTACTTGAAGCAGTACAAGCCGAAGTCCAAGGTGTTGGTGCTGGACGCCAACCCCGAGATCCAGTCCAAGAAGGCGCTGTTCGAGAAGGCCTTCAGCCAGCACTACGCGGGCTTGCTGGAGTACCGAGCAAACTCCGAACTGAAGGAGGTCTCCAATGGCGGCAAGCTGGCCAAACTGGAGTTCGAGGACATCAAGGCTGACGTGCTGAACGTTGTCCCGCCTCAACGTGCTGCGGATATCGCTGTGGCGGCAGGCTTGGTGAACATGAACCAGCGCTGGGTTGGCGTGAACTGGCAGACGATGGAGTCCACTGCTGTACCTGGCGTGCATGTCCTCGGTGATGCGACGTTCCCGGCACCGTTGATGCCCAAGTCTGGGCACATGGCAAACCAACATGCCAAAGTGGCTGCGGCAGCCATCATCCAGTTGCTGAGGGGCGAGGCTGTCAACCCGACCCCGGTCGTGATGAACACGTGCTACAGCTTTGTCACCGCACGCGATGTGATCCATGTGGCCTCGGTACACCAATACATCGAGGCAGAAAAGACGTTCAAGACGGTGGCAGGCTCGGGAGGCGTGTCGGCAGCGGCCAACCAGATCGAGGGCAAGTACGCCTTGTCCTGGGCCGACAACATCTGGAGCGACGCGCTGGGGTGATTGGGGCACCCGGTTCCAGGAGTACCTGGCCCCACCCGCCGAGCAGGTGCGTGGCCGCTTCGGAGCGGCCGTGCGCTTGGCCACGCGGGGATGAGGCACCCGGTGCCCGCGTACCGGCCTGCGTCAGTTCAAGCCACTGATGTAGGCCGATACCGCCTTCAACTCCAGTTCGCTGAGCTTGCTGGCGATGGCGTGCATCACCGCGTTGTCGTTGGTGCGCTCGCGCTTGTTGAACGAGCGCAGCTGGGTCTCGGTGTACTGCGCGTGCTGGCCGGCCAGCCGCGGCAGCACCTCGGTGCCGTGGCCGTCGCTGCCGTGGCAGGTGGCGCACGAGGCCACGCCGGTGTAGGGGTTGCCGCGCAGATAGATGAAGCGGCCCACCTGGGCCAGTTCGGGGTCGGCGACGTCGTGGCCCATGGTCGGACGGCTGGCGAAGAACTCGCCCAGGGCCTTGAAGTC
>CAYJEC010000438.1:0-3577 GCA_964369025.1 uncultured Ideonella sp.
TCAGCTCACGCATGAAGGCCGCGCGAGGCTCATGCGCTGGGGTCTGATCCGCCGGGCAGCGGCCAAGGTCCATGAGGCGGCAACGCCCCTCAGGCGGCCCGTGCGCCACGCCCGCTTCCACCTGCTGGCCTGGCGCCATCGCGCCGACCTGCGCAGCTTCGTGGACGCCGGGCCGAGCCAGCTGGCTGACATGCTGCGGGTGCGCCCCGATTCCCTGGGCGTTCTGGTCTGGCCCTACATCCATCGCGATTGGCTGGTCGCAGCTCGCTTGGCTTCGATCGTGGGCCACTACCGCCTTGTCGAGGCGCAGCGCTGGCTGCATGTGCCCATCGGCCCGCGCCTGCAACTGGCTGACCTGTCCGAGGTGCGGCCCGGGCTGAGCCTTCAATTGGATCGGCCGCCCTGGTTCCTCCGCGAGGGCGAGCTCACGCTGAACCTGTTTCTCGGCAGCCAGCGGCTTTACTCGGTGGCCTTCTCGCTGGCCGAGGATGCCGGCGGCCCCATCGCCGTGATCGGCGGTATCCAGGGGCGCCACATCGACGGGGCCAAGGAACTCTATGCCGAGTTGACCAAGGACCTGCATGGATGCCGCCCGCGAGACTTCATCGTGCAGAGCCTGTTCTGCCTGTGCGCCGCGATCGGCATCCCGCGGACCCTGGCGATTGCCGATGACAAGCGGCACCATCGGCACCATTACTTCACCAAGACCCACGGCGCCATGGTCAGCGCCAACTACGACACGATCTGGCATGACCGCGGTGGCGTGCTGCGGCCGGACGGGTTCTTCATGATGCCGACCGAACTCCATTTCCGGCACGGCTCCGAGATCCCCAGCCGCAAGCGGGCCCTCTACCGCCGCCGCTATGAAGTTCTGCATCACATCCAGGCGCAGTTCAGCGCATTGGCTGCTGGCAACCGCGAGCCCCAGGAATTGATCCATGAACCTGCCGTCTGATCGCGGCAACTGCCCGCTGTGCGCCACACCGCACGCCACCAGCGTGGTGGTCCAGGGCCCCCGATGGCGCCTGCAACGCGCGGAGGAGGCTGGGTTCCCGGCCTTCTACCGCCTGGTCTGGCAAGCCCATGTTGCCGAGATGTCGGACCTGAGTGCCCCCGAGCGCCAGGAATGCATGGAGCTGGTGAACCTCGTCGAGGCGCTGATGCGCAGCCACCTGCGGCCCGACAAGGTGAACCTGGCGTCGCTCGGTAACATGGTGCCTCACCTGCATTGGCATGTGATCGGCCGCTACGCATGGGACAGCCACTTCCCGTCACCGGTCTGGTGCCCCGCACAACGTACCGCAGACGCCGCGCGGCTGGCCGACCTGCAGGCCCGATTGCCGGCCTTTGAACAGGCGCTGACGCAAGCCCTGGCCATTGGTTAGCATCTCGGGCAACCGCCGCCCCGCCCCCTTGCCACTGAACACGCCACGCCCACACCATGACCGACACGACCGCAACGCCGCAGCCCACCGCCCTCACGGTCCACCAGGCCTCGCGGGTGTTGGAGGTCGCGTTTGACGACGGCAACAGCTTTCGCATCCCGTTCGAGCTGATGCGGGTCTACTCGCCGTCGGCCGAGGTGCAGGGCCACGGGCCAGGGCAGGAGACGTTGCAGACTGGCAAGCGCGACGTGTTGGTGGATGGCATCGAGGCGGTCGGCCACTACGCCGTGCAACCCCACTTCTCCGACGGCCACGACACCGGCATCTTCACCTGGGCCTACCTCTACAAGCTCGGCTCGCAGCAGGCCGAGTTGATGGACCAGTACCAGCAGCGCCTGTCCGACGCCGGCCTGGACCGCGATGCACCGATGGTCGCCGCCCAGGGCGGCACCTGCGGAAGCCACTGAACTCCCCGGAAGAGGCACCATGTCGCAGACCCATTTCGGCTTCAAGACGGTTGACGAGCAGGAGAAGGCCGGCCGCGTCAAGGGCGTGTTCGATTCGGTCGCGTCCAAGTACGACGTGATGAACGACCTGATGTCCATGGGCCTGCACCGTGCCTGGAAGGCCTACACCGTGGCGGTGGCCAACCTGAAGGAGGGCGACAGGGTGCTTGACATCGCTGGCGGCACCGGCGACCTGGCGCGTGCCTTCGCCCGCCAGGTGGGCGCGAGCGGCCAGGTGGTGCACACCGACATCAACGAGGCCATGCTGCGCACCGGCCGCGACCGCCTGCTCGACGAGGGCCTGGCCCTGCCGACGACGATCTGCGACGCCGAGCAACTGCCCTTCCGCAGCGGCAGCTTCGATCTCGTCAGCGTGGCCTTCGGCCTGCGCAACATGACGCACAAGGAACTGGCCTTGGCGGAAATGTCGCGTGTGCTGCGCGACGGCGGCCGCCTGCTGGTGCTGGAGTTCTCCAAGGTGGCGGCGCCTCTGCAGAAGCCCTACGACTGGTACTCGTTCAAGATCCTGCCGCAACTCGGCCAGTGGGTGGCGGGTGACGGCGAGAGCTACCGCTACCTCGCCGAGTCGATCCGCATGCACCCCGATCAGGCCACGCTGAAGGCGATGATGAAAGCCACCGGCTTCGGCCATGTGGATGTTCACAACCTCACTGGCGGCGTGGTCGCGCTGCATGTCGGCATCAAGTGCTGAACGTTCTGGTCACCGGCGCTGCCGGTTACATCGGCTCGCACACCTGGTTGGCCCTGCAGGAGGCTGGCTTCAGCGTTGTCGGGCTCGACGATTTCTCCAACAGCTCACCCGAGGTGTTGAACCGCCTGCAGGCGCTCAGCGGACAGGCTCCGGCGTTCGAACGTGCCAGCGTCACCGATGCCGCAGCGATGGAGGGTGTCTTCAATCGCCACCGCATCGACGCGGTGGTGCATTTCGCAGCGTTCAAGGCGGTGGGCGAGTCGGGCGAGAAGCCGCTGGCTTACTACGCCAACAACGTCGGCGGCCTTCTCACCGTGTGCGAGACGGCGCGCCGCCACGGCGTCCGTCGGATCGTGTTCAGCTCGAGCGCCACCGTCTACGGCACGCCGGTGTTCCTGCCCTACACCGAGGGCCATCCGCTGCAGGCGATGAACACCTACGGCCGCACCAAGCTGATGGGCGAGCAGATCCTTCGCGACCTCGAAGCCAGTGATCCAGCCTGGCGCATCGGCGTCTTGCGCTATTTCAACCCGGTGGGGGCGCACGAAAGCGGCCGCATCGGCGAAGACCCTCGTGGCGTGCCCAACAACCTGATGCCTTTTGTGACCCAGGTGGCCGTGGGCCGCCGCGAGTTCCTGCAGGTCTACGGCGGCGACTACGACACACCGGACGGCACCGGTGTGCGCGACTACCTGCATGTGATGGACCTGGCCGAAGGGCATGTCGCGGCCTTGCGCCACCTGGTTGACAGTGACCGATCCGTCACCGCCAACCTGGGCGCCGGCCATGGCCACAGTGTGCTGGAGCTCGTACGCGCCTTCGAGCGGGCCAGCGGCCGCCCGGTACCCTACCGGGTCGTCGACCGCCGCCCTGGCGACTTGCCGGCCTTCTGGGCCGACGCGACCCTGGCACGCGAGCAACTCGGCTGGGTGGTCCGCCGCGACCTGGATGCGATGTGCGCCGACAGCTGGCGC
>CAYJEC010000439.1:0-3571 GCA_964369025.1 uncultured Ideonella sp.
GCCGCTGCGCACGCGGGCCCACAGGTCGGTCGAGGCGGCGTCCGTGTACAGGTCAACCGGCCGGTCTGGCGCAACCGGGTCGACCAGGCGAGCAATGAAGGTCTCCGGATCGGCGCTTGACGATGCCGGAGCAGCTGCCAATTGGGCCTGCTCGACGGCGACAAGTGTTTCGCTCACCGGCGCGGTGCTGATGGCTGGTGCCATGGGCTCTGCCGGTGCCGTGGGCACCTGGGCGCACGCAGCAAGCCCGCACAGTGCCAGAGGGGCCAGCCGGTGACACCAGGCGTGCAAAAGGGTCTTCATCGAAAGACGTTCTTCCATTGGCGCAGCGCCGCGAACACCGACACCGGGTCGTCGCTGGTGGCACCGTGTTCACGCGCCGAAGCGGCCAGGGCAGGCTGGTCGCAGCGCAGGAACGGGTTGATCTGACGCTCGATACCGATCGTCGATGGCAGGGTGGGCAGCCCTTGCAGGCGCTTGGCTTCACACTGGGAGAGATAGGCTCGCAACTCGGTGTTGGCCGGATCGGCCGCCACAGCGAAGCGCAGATTGGACAAGGTGTACTCGTGGGCGCAACAGACCCGGGTCGCCGGACGCAGGGCCGCCAGCGTCGACAGCGACGCGTGCATCTGCGCCGGCGTTCCTTCGAACAACCTTCCGCAGCCGCCGGAGAACAACGTGTCGCCACAAAACAGCAACGGCCCACAAGGGGGCGCTTCGGCAAAGTAGGCGATGTGCCCCGCGGTGTGGCCGGGTACATCGATCACCTGGAAGGTGACACGGTTCCATTCAACTTGATCACCATGGCTGTGTGCCTGAACGGCAATCGGCAGGGCCTCGCGGGATGGGCCGTGAACCGGGCCCGTCAAGCGCGCCATCAGCGCGGCCACGCCGCCCACGTGATCGGCATGGTGGTGGGTCACTAGAATGGCCGTGAGCGCCAACCCGAGGCGATCGAGTGCGTCGACCACCGGCGCCGAATCTCCTGGATCCACCACCAGGGCCTCGCGGCCATCGTGCAGCATCCAGAAGTAGTTGTCGGTGAAGGCGGGTAGGGCGATCAGATTCATGACGCGAGACGAGTCGATTATAGAGTTGGGGGTCTGGTTGACGACCCCGCCAGGGCAGTACCTTCTGGCTTGGGAACAGGAGCGGCTCGACCGTGCCGTGGCAGACGTGTTCGGCTTTCACGCCTTGCAACTCGGCCTTCCGGAGGTTGACACCTTGCGTGCCAACCGCATGCCGCACCGCTGGGTGGCCAGCGACGGCGCCGTGGCGCCAGAGCCCATCGCCATGCCACCGCCGCCGGACGATGTGATCCTGTTGCCTGATTCGAGTGCTCTGCCGGTGGCCCTGCACTGCGAACCCGAGTCCTTGCCCTTTGGCGACCAGTCCCTGGACCTGGTGGTCATGCCTCACACGCTGGAACTGGCAGCGGACCCTCATCGCGCGCTTGCCGAGGTGGCGCGCGTGCTGCGGCCGGAGGGCCGCGTGGTGGTGGTCGGCCTGAACCCCGCCAGCCTGTGGGGGGTGCGCCAAAGGCTGGGTCACGCCCGCCTGAAGCTCGCTGGCGGGCAGCGCAGCCTGTTCCTGCCGCGTGCCGGAGAGTTCATCGGCTACTGGCGCCTGCGCGATTGGCTGAGGCTGCTTGACTTCGAAGTCGAGGCGGGCCGCTTTGGCTGCTGGCGCCCACCCAACGCGTCGCAGCGATGGCTGGACCGCTTTGCCTGGATGGACCGGGTCGGCGAACGCTGGTGGCCCGTGCTCGGTGCCGTCTACTGCGTGGTCGCCGTCAAGCGAGTCAGGGGTATGCGGTTGGTGGGACTTGCACGCTCAGAACGGGTGTCAGCCAAAGCCGCGCCGGTGTTGAACCAGAACATCCACCAGAACCAGCAGGAACCCTTTCAGTGACCGAACCGAATTCCCCCGTGACGATCTACACCGACGGTGCTTGCAAGGGCAACCCGGGCCCAGGAGGTTGGGGGGCCTGGATGAGCGCCGGTGGCCACGAGAAAGAGTTGTTTGGTGGGGAGGCTCTGACGACCAACAACCGCATGGAACTGTCGGCGGTGATCGAGTCGCTGGCTACGCTGAAGCGCTCCTGCATCGTGGCCATCTACACCGACAGCGCGTACGTGAAGAATGGCATGACCACCTGGATCCACAACTGGAAGCGGCGAGGTTGGCGCACCGCCGACAACCAGCCCGTGAAAAACGCCGAGCTGTGGCAGCGCCTGGATTCCCTGGTGCAGCAGCACAAGGTGTCCTGGCATTGGGTCAAGGGGCATTCGGGCGACCCAGGCAACGAGCGTGCAGACGCCTTGGCCAACAAGGGCGTTGCATCGGTTTCCCGCTAGCACCATGTTGCGACCGCTTACAGTGGTGGACTGTTTTGAACTGACAACGAGACAAACGACGTGAGCAAGCTGCATGTGACCGTGGCGGTGGTGGGCTTGGCGCTGACCAGCGGGGCGGCCTGGTGGATCCAGAGAAAGGGCGAATCGGGTACGGCGTCTGCCGTCGCCACCCCGGCCCCCTCGGCGGCCTCACGTGCCCCGGGTGCTGGGGGTGCTGCCAACACCGGGCCAGCGCTGGTCGAGGTCGGCAGGGTGACCGTGATGCGGCTCGAGGATGACGCCACAGCCGTCGGCACGCTCCGGCCGCGCCAGGGGGTGATGTTGCGCCCCGAGGTCAGCGGCCGAATCAAGACCTTGACCTTCGGCGACGGCAAGGCGGTCCGACGCGGCCAGGTGCTGGTACAACTCGACGACAGCCTGCAGGTCGCCCAGGTGCAGCAGGCAGAAGCCCAGGCGCTGATCGCGCGAAGCAACCTCGCGCGCAGCCGTGAACTGCTGGGGCAGGGCTTCGTGAGCCAGAGCGTGGTCGATCAGAACGCTGCGAATTTGCAGGTGGCCGAGGCTCAGGTGGCCCTGGCCAAGGCACAGGCCAACCGCATGCGCATCGTGGCGCCGTTCGACGGGGTGGCGGGTATCCGGGTCGTGAGCGTGGGCGACTACGTGAAGGACGGTGCCGATCTGGTGTCGATCGACGACATCGGCACGCTGTGGGTCGATTTCCGCCTGCCGGAGCGCTATGCCGCCCGCCTGCACACGGGGCAGTCTGTCGAGGTCACTCTGGACGCCATGCCAGGCGTGCCGTTCAAGGCCCAGGTCGACGCGCTGGACTCGCAGGTCGACGCGAACGGCCGCGCCCTGCTCGTGCGGGCACGCCTGGCCAACGACAAGGGCCTGCTGAGGCCCGGCATGTTTGCCCGGGCTCGGGTGTTGTTCGCGGCACGCGAAGCGGCCCTGGTGGTGCCCGAGGAGGCGCTGGTGCCACAGGGCGGCAAGCAGTTCCTGGTCACGCTGGTGCCCGGCGAGGCGGGCAAGGGCCCGGTTTCTCGCAAGATCGAGGCCCGTACCGGGACACGCATGAACGGCAAGGTCGAGATCCTGGAGGGCGTGAAGGCCGGCGACCAGGTGGTCACCGCCGGGCAGGCTCGCCTGCTGCGCACCGACGGGCAGGTGGTCAAGGTGGTGGACATCGGCCAGCCGCCGGCAGCGTCGGGGCC
>CAYJEC010000440.1:0-3563 GCA_964369025.1 uncultured Ideonella sp.
AGAAACAGGCTGCGCACGCTGACACCGTCCATGCGCAGGCTGTCGAGCACCGGCACCAGATGCGGCAGCGAGCCGGCGGTGCGCACATCGACCGCGATCGCCATTCGCTTCACGCCGTGGCCGCTTTCGACGCGGATGAAGTCGCGCAACAGCTCGGGCGGCAGGTTGTCCACGCAAAAGTAGCCGGCGTCCTCCAGCGCATGCAGCGCCACCGATTTGCCTGAGCCCGAAATCCCGGTGACCAGCACGACTTCACGAGCGTCGGCCTCAGGTGCCGCGGCCTTGATCATGGCGATCTCGGCTCTGCTACCGCACTCTGGATCAGCTCCAGCGCGTGGGCGAGGCTGGTGCCGGATTGCCTGTCGCCACCCAGCATGCGGGCCACTTCGGCCACGCGGGCCTCGCCGTGTACAGGCGCGATCTGGCTCAGCGTCTGGCCGCGCTGGGTGGCCTTGGCGACCACGAAATGCTGGTCGGCACAGGCAGCCACCTGCGGCAGGTGGGTCACGGCCAGCACCTGGGCGCTGCGGCCCAGCTGCTTCATCAGCCGGCCCACCGCATCGGCCACTGTGCCGCCGACACCGGAATCGATCTCGTCGAAGATCAGCGTGGCCGGCGCGCTGCTGGCCCCCGGGGCTGCGCGGAGCGATTGCGCGGTGGTCACGGCAATTGCCAGCGCAAGGCGCGACAGCTCGCCGCCCGAGGCCACCTTGGCCAGCGGGCGCGGCGCGCTGCCGGTGTGGCCGGCCACCAGCAGCTCGACCGTCTCCAGCCCGAAGGACTGCGGCTCGGCCTGCTTGACCAATGCCACCTCGAAGCGGCCGCCGGCCATGCCCAGCTGCTGCATCGCCTCGGTGACGCGTTGGGCCAGGGGCTTGGCGGCCTTGGTACGGGCCGCGCTCACGCGCTGGGCCTCGGTGCGCCAGGCGGCCAGGGCCGCGGCCACACGCTGCTCGAGGGCACCCAGATCGGCCGCCTCGTCCAGCGCCTGCAGCGCGGCACGCCACTCAGCCAGCAGTGAGGGCAGGTCTTCTGGCGAGCGGCGGAAGCGCCGGGCCAGGCCGACCCAGGCCGACAGGCGCGCGTCCAGCTCGGCCAGGCGGGCTGGGTCGAGCTCGGTTCGGGTCAGGTAGCCGTGGAGCGTGTGGGCGGCGTCTTCCAACTGGGCCTGGGCGCCTTGCAGCACCTCCAGCACCGGGGCCAGCGTGGCGTCGAACTCGGCCACATCTTCCAGGGCACCGATCGCTCGCGCCACCAACTGCGAGGCACTGGCCTCGTCGTCGCCCGAAACCCAGCGCGCCGCCTGGCCGGCACCGTCCATCAGCGCCTGGCCGTGCGCCAGGCGCTGGTGCTCGGCATTCAGCTCGGGCCACTCGTCGGCGCCTGGGGCCAGGCGGGCCAGTTCGCCGATCTGCCATTGCAGGCGCTCGCGCTCGCTGGCCAATTCGCCCTGGCGCGTCTTGGCGGTGGCCAGTGCCTCGCTGGCCCGCCGCCATGCGTCGAAGGCGTCGGCCAGCGGGCGGGGGTCCAGGCCGGCCTGCTCGTCCAGCAGTGCACGCACCGCGGCCGGCCGGGTGAGGCCCTGCCAGGCATGCTGGCCATGGATGTCGATCAGGTGATCGGCCACCTCGCGCAGTTGCGCTGCCGTGGCGGCGCTGCCGTTGATGAAAGCGCGGCTCTTGCCCTGAGCGTCGACGATGCGGCGCAGCAGCAGCGTGCCGTCGCTGTCGAACCCGGCTTCCTCCAGCCAGGGTTGCAGCGTGGCTGGCGCGTCGAAGGCGGCGGTGATCTCGGCGCGCGTGGCGCCGTCGCGCACCACGTGGCTTTCTGCCCGGGCGCCCAGCGCCAACTGCAGCGCATCGATCAGGATGGATTTGCCGGCGCCGGTCTCGCCGGTGAGCACCGAGAAGCCGGCGTCGAACTCGACATCCAGCGCACTGACGATGACGAAATCCTTGAGGGTGAGGCTCTTGAGCATGGTCGCGGCAGGGGCGGGGTCAGACGACGCCTTCGTACCAGCGCAGCTTGCGCCGCAGCGTGGCGTAGTAGCTCCAGCCGCGCGGGTGCAGGAAGCGCACCGTCTTGGCCGACCGGCGCACCCGCACCTCGTCGCCCAGCATCAGGCTGGCCAGACGGTGCATGTCGAAATTGGCGCTGCTGTCGCGGCCGGAGACGATGGTGATCGCCACGTCCTGCCCGTCGGGCAGCACGATGGGCCGGTTGGACAAGGTGTGCGAGGCAATCGGCAGCAGCACCCAACCCGCGATCGAGGGGTGCAGGATCGGCCCGCCGGCCGAGAGGGCGTAGGCGGTGGATCCGGTGGGCGAGGCGACGATCAGGCCATCCGCCCGCAGGTTGGCGACAAACTCGTCGCCCACATCCACCCGCAGCTCCACCATGCTGGAGGAGGGGCCGCGGCTGACCACCACGTCGTTCAGCGACAGGCCCTCGAAGATCACCTCGCCGTCGCGGCGCACCTCGCCCTCGATCATGGCGCGGCGCTCTTCCTCGTAATCACCCTGGATCATCGAGGCCAAGGCCTCACCCCAGTCGGCGGCGCGGATGTCGGTGATGAAGCCCAGGCGGCCCTGGTTGATGCCCACCAGCGGCAGGTTGAACGGCGCCATCTCGCGGGCGATCCCCAGCATGGTGCCGTCGCCACCCACCACCACCCCGAAATCGCACTGCGCGCCCATCTCGGCAGGCGTGAGTGCGCCGTGGTCCATCCAGTCGATGTTCATCGCCGTCTCGCGCTCCAGCGAGACCTCCAGGCCCTGGCGCAGCAGAAACTGGGCGATGCTCTCCAGCATCGGCCGGATGCCCTGGGCCTGGTATTTGCCGATCAGCGCGGCATGGCGAAAGCGGGTCGGCATGGTGGGGGGAATGTAGGCGAAGAATTACACCACAGGGGCTTTCACCGAACGGGCACCCGCCAGCCTTGTCCGTACAATGAAAAAATGCTCGACGAGCGATCCCGGTCCCTGCTGAAAACCCTGGTCGAACGCTACATCGCGGACGGCCAACCGGTGGGCTCCCGCACGCTCTCCAAGGCGTCGGGGCTGGAGCTTTCGCCCGCCACCATCCGCAACGTGATGGCCGATCTGGAGGATCTGGGGCTCATCGTCAGCCCCCACACCTCTGCCGGCCGCATCCCCACCGCGCGCGGCTACCGGCTGTTTGTCGACACCATGCTGACCGCGCGGCCGTTCGACCCCGCCAGCGAATCGCCCGACCTCACCGCCGCCCGCGGCCAGCTCCATCCCGATCAGCCGCAACGGGTGATCGCCCAGGCCGCGCAACTGCTGTCCAGCCTCTCCAGCTTCGTGGGCGTGATCACCGCACCCAAGAAACCCAGCGTGTTCCGCCACATCGAGTTCTTGCGCCTGGGCGAGAAGCGGGTGCTGGTGATCCTGGTGGCGCCGGATGGTGATGTGCAGAACCGCGTCATCTTCACCGCGCACGATCCCAGCCAGAGCGAGCTGGTGGAGGCCAGCAACTACCTCAACGCCCATTACGCTGGCCTGGCGATCGAGGAGGTGCGCGAGCGTCTGAAGGGCGAGATC
>CAYJEC010000441.1:0-3562 GCA_964369025.1 uncultured Ideonella sp.
CCCGGCGGTCCCGCCGAGCAGGAAGCCGCGCGCGCGCATGTCACCGGACAGCCAGGCCAGGTCGCCGACGCGCTGCAGGCCGAACATCGAGTAGTAGATGTAGAACGGGATCATCGGCACGTTGTTCGTGCTGTACGAGGTGGCGGCGACGATCCAGCTCGACATCGCGCCGCCCTCGTTGATGCCCTCCTGCAGCACCTGCCCGTCCTTGGACTCGCGGTAGTACATCAGCTGGTCGGCGTCCTGGGGCTTGTAGAGCTGGCCGACCGACGAGTAGATGCCGAGCTGGCGGAACATGCCTTCCATGCCGAAGGTGCGCGACTCGTCCGGCACGATCGGCACGACGTGCTTGCCGATGTTCTTGTCGCGCACCAGCGTGCCCAGCATCTGCACGAAGGCCATCGTGGTGCTGATCTCGCGCTCGCCGGAGTTGTCGAGCAGGCGCTGGAAGCTCGACAGCGGCGGGATCGCGAGCGACGCCGAGGTGCGGCGCCGCTGCGGCAGGTAGCCACCTAGCGCGGCGCGCCGCTCGCGCAGGTACTTCATCTCCGGGCCGTCCTCGGGCAACTTGATGAAGGGCACCTTCGCCAGGTCATCGTCCGACACCGGGATCTGGAATCGGTCGCGGAAGCCGCGCAGCGCGTCGGCCGTCATCTTCTTGGCCTGGTGCGAGATCATCTGGCCTTCGCCCGATTCGCCCATGCCGTAGCCCTTCACTGTCTTGGGCAGGATCAGCGTCGGCTGACCGGTGTGCTTCACTGCCGCGGTGTAGGCGGCAAAAACCTTCTGCGGGTCGTGGCCGCCGCGGGTGAGCTTCCAGATGTCGTCGTCGCTCAGGTCGGCGACGAGTGCCTTGGTTTCCTCGTAGCGGCCGAAGAAGTGCTCGCGCACGTAAGCGCCGCTCTTGCTCTTGAAGTCCTGGTACTCGCCGTCGACGCATTCCTCCATCAGCTGCAGCAGCTTGCCGCTCTTGTCCTTTGCGAAGAGGGCATCCCAGCCACCGCCCCAGAGCACCTTGATGACGTTCCAGCCGGCGCCGCGGAACACGCTTTCGAGTTCCTGAACGATCTTGCCGTTGCCGCGCACCGGACCGTCCAGGCGCTGCAGGTTGCAGTTGATGACAAAGACCAGGTTGTCCAGGTGCTCGCGGCCGGCCAGCGAGATCGCACCCAGCGACTCGGGCTCGTCCATTTCGCCGTCGCCCATGAAGGCCCAGACCTTGCGCTGCGTGGTCTCGGCCAGGCCGCGGCCCTGCAGGTACTTCAGGAAGCGCGCCTGGTAGATCGCCATCAACGGGCCCAGGCCCATCGAGACGGTGGGGAACTGCCAGAAGTCGGGCATCAGCCACGGGTGCGGATAGCTCGAGAGGCCCTTGCCGGCGGTCTCCTGCCGGTAGCTGAGCAACTGGTCTTCGGTCAGCCGTCCTTCGAGGAAGGCGCGGGCGTAGATACCCGGTGAGCTGTGACCCTGGATGAAGAGCAGGTCGCCGCCATGCGTGTCGGTCGGCGCGTGCCAGAAGTGGCCGAAGCCGATGTCGTACAGCGTGGCGGCCGACTGGAAGCTCGCAATGTGGCCGCCGAGCTCCGAGCTTTCCTTGTTCGCACGCAGGATGATCGCGAGCGCGTTCCAGCGAATGATCGAGCGCAAACGGTGCTCGATGGCGCGGTCACCGGGCGACCTGGCTTCCTGCTCCGGAGGAATCGTGTTCTTGTACGCCGTGGTCAGCGACCGCGGGATATACAGGCCGTCCCGACGCGCCTGATCGACCAGGCGATTGACCAGCAAGTTCGCGCGCTCCTGCCCTCGGTGCAGTTCCACTGCCTTGAGTGCGTCGAGCCATTCGCCGGTCTCCGCGGGATCGGCATCGTCGTTCATGTTCATGGAGTCTCCTGGCGCCGGCGCCGTTCGGTCTGAACGCTCTCGGCAGGTCACTGCGAGGCGTGCGGATCAACTGCCGCGGTTTTTGGTTTCATCGAAAACGGGCAGATCGGCTGTGGCACCTTAGGCGGTGATCAGTCCGGCCTGACTGGCAATCTGGTCTATTTGGTCTTACCAAACGGACCGGATAATATCGAGACCTCGCCAGCAGTTCCATGCGGGTTCCCCCGCATGGCAGGCGCAGTTCACGCAGGAGCCCCACCGTGGCAAGCCAGCCGTCTTTCCGCGCCGTCGCGCATGTACGGCGCCCGCGCCTTTCGGACACGATCACCGACCAGATCGAGGATCTCATCGCCACCGGCAAGCTCAAGCCCGGCGACAGGATGCCCGCTGAGCGCGACCTTGCGCAGCAGCTCGACGTGTCGCGCCCATCGCTGCGCGAGGCGCTGCTGATCCTCGAAAGCCGCGGCCTGCTGCAGGCCCGACGGGGCGGCGGCTTCAGCGTCACCGACGTAACCGCGCCGACAATCACCGACCCATTGGTGCATCTGCTGCAGCGTCACCCCGAGACCGTCGACGACATCCTCGAACTGCGCCACGGGCTGGAGTGCGTGGCGGCCGAGTTCGCCGCCATGCGTGCCACCGAGGCCGACGACAAGCGGCTGCGCGAGATCGTCGGCGGCATGAAGCGCCGGCGCGGACCGGTCGACCCGCTCGAGGACACCGATCGTGACGTCGATTTCCACATGGCGGTGGCCGAAGCCTCGCACAACGTCGCCCTTGTGCACGTGATGCGGGGCATCTTCAACCTGATGCGCATCAACATGCTGCGCTCCCGCGAAGCGCTGTGCCATCAGGCGGAGAACGTGGCGCTGCTCGACGAGCAGCATGCCCAGATCGCCAAGGCCATCGCCGCGCGCGACCCGAAAGCGGCGCGCGCGGCAGCGAACATCCACTTGAGCTTCGTGCAGGCGAGCCTGCGCGAGGCCGCCAGCAAAGGTGGCCGCAAGGCCGGCAACAGCGCCGCCGCACCAGCCCCGAGTCCGGCCCGCGCCCGCAAGCGCAGCGACGGTGACGCCGGTGCCTGATCCGGTCGGTGGTTTGGCGCCGGGCGCTGCCACTGAATCGTTCGGTGGCTACGACCCGAGCGCGAAGCAGAAAGCGCAGGCCAAGACGGCGCGCATCCCGATCAAGGTGGTGCCCGCCGAGGTGCTGAAGAAGCCGGATTGGATTCGGGTCAAGGCGGCGACCCCGAATTCGCGCTTCTACGAGATCAAGCAAATCCTGCGCGAGCACAAGCTGCACTCGGTGTGCGAGGAAGCCTCGTGCCCGAACATCGGCGAGTGCTTCGGCAAGGGCACGGCCACGTTCATGATCATGGGCGACAAGTGCACGCGGCGCTGCCCGTTCTGCGATGTCGGCCATGGCAGGCCCGACCCGCTGGATGCCAGCGAGCCGGAGAACCTGGCCAGGACGATCGCGGCGCTCAAACTCAAATACGTGGTGATCACGAGCGTCGATCGCGACGACCTGCGCGACGGCGGCGCTGCGCACTTCGTCGAGTGCATTCGCCAGACGCGCGAGCGCTCGCCGGCGACGACCATCGAGGTGCTGGTGCCCGACTTCCGTGGCCGCGACGACCGCGCGCTGGAGATCCTGATGGCTGCGCCGCCGGACGTGATGA
>CAYJEC010000442.1:0-1539 GCA_964369025.1 uncultured Ideonella sp.
AGATCACCGAAGCCATCGCACCCGAGGGCCTTGCCGGTCAGCTCACCGCCTTGGCGGATCTGCCCCTGTTGCTCAACCGAAGCGAGCAGACCCGCGCCAGCGACACGGCAGACACCCTGTTGCGCCGGCTTGGGCTGGTGGACGCCGACGCCGCGCAGTTTCTGCGCACCGACCGCACCGCGCGCCGCGTTTTGGAAGGCCGGCCCGGCAAGATGGTTTCGGCCACGCTGGGCGACGATGGCCGCCTGCGCAGTCTGGTGGCCCGGTATCCGGCCGACGACGACGCCCACTTCACCCGCCTGCGCATCGAGCGCAACCCTGCCGGGGGCTGGGTCAGTATGCTGGAAACCGCCGCTCTCGAATCCACCACCCGGCTGGCCAGCGGCACGATTCGCAGCTCGCTGTTCGCCGCGACCGACGAAGCCGGCATCCCCGACGCGATTGCCGTGCAGATGGCCGAGATGTTCTCGGCCGAGATCGATTTCCACCGTGAGCTTCGCAAGGGTGACAGCTTCAGCGTGGTCTACGAGTCGCTCAGCGCGGATGGTGAGCCGATCAACTGGAACCAGGGTGCCGGTCGCGTCCAGGCCGCCGAGTTCGTCAACGCGGGCAAGACCCACGAGGCGGTGTGGTTCCAGGCGGCCAACGGCAAGGGCGGCTACTACGACCTGAACGGCGAGAGCAAGCGCCGCGCGTTCCTGGCCAGCCCGATGGAGTTCTCGCGCGTGACCTCTGGCTTCTCGATGCGCTTGCACCCGATCTTCAAGACCTGGCGCGCCCATCTGGGCACCGACTATGGCGCACCGGCGGGTACCCCAGTGCGCTCGGTGGGCGACGGCGTGGTCGAGTTCGCCGGCCAGCAGAACGGTTACGGCAAGGTTGTGCAGCTTCGCCACAACGGCAATCGCAGCACCTTGTACGCCCACCTGTCGCGCATCGACGTGAGGCCCGGCCAGCGGGTTGAACAAGGCCAGCGGGTCGGGGCCGTGGGCTCCACCGGCTGGGCCACCGGGCCGCACCTTCACTTCGAATTCCGCGTCAACGGGCAGCACCAGGATCCCCTGCGCATCGCCAAGGCCGCCGAAACGGTGGTGCTGGAGGCCTCGCAACGCCCGCGCTTCGCCCAGGTCTCCGCCAACCTGAAGACCCAGCTCGACGCCGCAGAAGACCTGGGTGGCCTCGCCGGCCGGGTCGAGTAGCCTTGGGGGCAAACCCTCCCCGACTTTTCGTCGGGCTGATGTCGGGCACCTCGCTCGACGGGGTGGACGGCGTGGTAGCGCGGTTCGAGCCCGAGATGTCCGTGCTGGCGCATGCGCACCGCCCGTTTCCTGCCGGCTTGCGCGGTGAACTGCTCGCCCTGAACCAGCGGACGGACAACGAACTCCACCGTGCGGCGCTGGGTGCGAACGGGCTGGTGCGCGTGCAGGCGGAGGTGGTGCAGGCTTTGCTTTCCGAGGCCGGCCTGGGCCCGCGCGACGTGGCCGCCATCGGCTCGCATGGCCAGACCGTGCGACACCGGCCGGGTGAGTTCGACGGTAC
>CAYJEC010000442.1:1549-3562 GCA_964369025.1 uncultured Ideonella sp.
TGCAGATCAATCAGCCCGCCCTGCTGGCCGAGCTCACCGGCATTGCCGTGGTGGCGGACTTCCGCTCGCGCGACGTTGCGGCCGGCGGCCAGGGCGCACCCTTGGTGCCTGGTTTCCATGCGGAGGTCTTCAGCCGGGCCGACGCGCCACGCGCGGTGTTGAACCTCGGCGGCATTGGAAACCTCACGCTGCTGCCCGCCCGCCAGGATCTTCAGGGCGTGGTTCGAGGCTTCGACAGCGGCCCGGGCAATGCGCTGATGGACCATTGGGTGCAACAGCACCTGGGCGACCCGTTCGATGCCGATGGCCACTGGGCTGCGGGTGGCCAGCCTGTGCCGGCCCTGCTGCAGGCGCTGCTGGATGAGCCCTTTCTCCACAGGGCGCCGCCCAAGAGCACCGGCCGTGATCTGTTCAACCCGGAGTGGCTGGCGCTGCGCCTGTCGGCTTTCACTTCCCTGGCGCCGCAGGATGTGCAGGCCACCCTTGCCGATTTCACCGCCCGCGCGGCAGCCGATGCCCTCCAGCGCGAGGCACCGGGCTCGGCCGAGTTGCTGGTGTGTGGTGGCGGTGCGCTGAACCGTCACCTGATGGCGCGGCTTTCGGCGCTCATGCCAGGCCGCCCGGTGCGCTCGACTGCCACCGCCGGCCTGCCGCCGTTGCAGGTGGAGGCCACGGCCTTTGCCTGGCTGGCGCGCGCCTGCCTGGCGGGACAAGCAGGCAATCGCCCGGACGCAACCGGAGCCCGCGGCCCAAGGGTGCTGGGCGCGGTCTATCCGGCGTGAGATGAGGCACGCGGTGGGCCCGGCGCTCCGCTGAGCCTGCGATTCAACTCGACACAAATGGACTGACACGCGCCGACGGGTTGGCGCGTTGTAGGGGTGAGGCCGGTCTGACTCCGACCCTATCCATCACCTGAACGAGGCCGAGATGAACCCTTCCACCGCTGCCCCTCACGTTCCTCCGGTCGCCACGCAGGCTCGCCTGCCGATGGTGGCGTGGCTGGCCTTCGGCCTGCTGGCCAGTGCCGTGGGTGCCATGGGCACGGCACTGGTCATGCGCGACAGCCGGCCGCCCGAGCCGTCCGTGGCGGCGTTGCCGGCGACCACAGTGCCTGCCCCGGTGGCATCCGCTCCGGCCAACCCGGGCGCTCTGGCGCGTGCCGCCACCAAACCGGCGCCCGTGGCCGAAACGCGTGTCCAGGCACCGGCTCGCCCAGTTCCGCCGGCCGTGGTGCCACCAGAGTCACCGCAGGTGACGCCCAGACCGGCCGAGCCTCTGGCCACCCAGCCGGCCGTTGTGTCGGTCTGCCACCAGTGTGGCGTCGTCGAGGCGGTCGACGCTGTGGAGAAGAAGGGTGATGCCAGTGGCCTGGGTGCCGTGGCGGGCGGCGTGGTCGGCGGCGCCCTGGGCAACCAAGTTGGACGCGGCAGTGGCAAGACCGCGATGACCGTGCTTGGCGCGATCGGCGGCGGTTTCGCCGGCAACGCAATCGAGAAGCACGCCAAGGCCGAGACGGTCTACCGCGTCAAGGTCCGCATGGAAGACGGGACGCACCGCACGATCACCCAGTCCACTTCGGTGCCGGTGGGCAGCCCGGTCACCGTGGAAGGCAAGACGCTGACATTGGCAAAGCCGCAGCCTGCAAATGCGGAACCCAAGGTCGTGCGCACGAGCGGTAGCGGGACCTGACGTGGCTCAGCTCTTGCGTACCCGCAGGAGTTCATCAAGCACCAGGCAGACAGCGCCCAGCGTGATGGCGCTGTCTGCCAGGTTGAACGACGGGAACGCCCGGCCGGCGTAGTGCAACTGGATGAAGTCGACCACATAGCCGTGCAGCAGGCGGTCGATGACGTTTCCCAGCGCGCCGCCCAGAATCATGGTGATCGCAAAGCAGAACAGGCGCTGCGACGGGTGCTTCTTCAGCATCCAGACGATCAAGACAGAAGCCACCACGCCCAGGCCGACGAAGAACCAGCGCTGCCAGCCCGAGGCACCCGCCAGAAAGCTGAACGC
>CAYJEC010000443.1:0-3562 GCA_964369025.1 uncultured Ideonella sp.
CGGATGGATCTCGCAGGCAATGTCCAGCGCGCGGGCGCGGGCCCGCGCACGGCCGAGCGGGTCGGCAGGCAGAAGCGGCGGCTCGGGGTGGGTCTCGTCGAGGTACTCGATGATGGCAAGCGACTGGTGCACGTAGGCGTCGCCATCCTTCAGCAAGGGCACCAACCGGGCCGCCGACACCGCGCCGTAGGACTCGCTGGTCTGTTCGTTCTTCTGCAGGTGAACCGCCTTGTAGTCATAGGGCAGCCCCTTGAGCGCAAGCGCAATGCGCACCCGGTACGAAGCCGACGAGCGGAAATAGTTGAACAGGTCCATGCAGTTGCTCCCGGGCTCAGGCGCGTGCCGGCCCGATGGTCATTTGAAGGCGGCCCAGTCCCGCGATCTCGCCCACCAGGTTGTCTCCCGGCACCACGGCGCCAACCCCTGCCGGCGTACCGGTGTAGATCAGGTCGCCCGGGGCCAGATCCCAGGCCCGAGACAGGGTGGCGATCGTTTCAGCGACATTCCAGATCAGATCGCCCAGGTCGCCGCTCTGGCGGCGCTGCCCGTTCACGTCAAGGCTGATGGCCCCACGCAGCAATTCGCCGGTGGCGGCCTTGGGGTGCAGCGGGCCGACAGGCGCGCTCTGGTCAAAGGCCTTGCCGATACACCAGGGGCGCCCCTGCTTCTTCATCTCGTTCTGCAGATCGCGGCGGGTCATGTCCAGGCCGATGGCATAGCCCCAGATCAACTCGGCAGCGCGCTCCACAGGCACGTTGCGCCCGCCCTGCCCCAGCGCGACCACCAACTCGATCTCGTGGTGCAGGCTCTGGGTCAGCGACGGGTAGGGCATGCTGCCGGTCTGTCCGTCGGCCACCGGCAGCACTGCATCCGCCGGTTTCATGAAGAAAAACGGCGGTTCGCGCCCGGTGGCACCCATTTCGATGGCGTGCTCGGCGTAATTGCGGCCGACGCAGTAGATGCGGTGGACCGGGAAATCACGGCCGTCCAAAGTAGGCACGGTGACCGCCGAAGGCGGTGTGAAAACGAAAGTCATGGGGCGTTTCTCATCCAGGCACGGGGGTGCACAGGATGATGCCACGGCCCGCCGCTACACTGCCGCGACCATGATCCTCGGGCGATCCATCCTCCACTGCCGCACCTGCGGCACCGCGGCCAACTACGAGGTTCCGGCCGACGACAACCGCCCGCGCGCCGTTTGCCCGGCCTGCGGCACCATCCACTACGAAAACCCGCTGAACGTGGTGGGACCGGTACCGGTCTGGGAAGACCAAGTGCTCCTGTGCCGGCGTGCGATTGAACCGCGGCGCGGCCTGTGGACGCTGCCGGCGGGCTTCATGGAACTCGGCGAGACCACCGCAGAGGGTGCGCTGCGCGAGACGGTGGAAGAAGCTGGCGCCCATGTCGAACTGCAGGGGCTGTTCACGCTGCTCAATGTGGCGCGGGTCGGGCAGGTTCACCTGTTCTACCGCGCACGCATGCTCGACACCCACCTCGACCCCGGCACCGAAACGCTGGAGGCTCGCCTGTTCCGCGAAAGCGAGATTCCCTGGGACGAACTGGCCTTTCGCACCGTGCGGGAAACGCTGGTGCGCTACTTCGACGACCGAAAAACCGGTCAATTCAGCGTGCACTGCGCCGATATCGCCTGAACGACCCTCCCGGACTGTTCCGGCACGAGGGTGCCAGGAATGTCCGAAACCACTGAAATCACCGCCGACGCGCCGACCCATTCGTCGCCACCGCCTGCACCAGCCCCTGCGGCGCAACGACTGCGCGAAGATCTGCTGCAGTCTGACGCCCTGCTCAACTGCCTGGTGGAGGCCTGCCGCCTGCATGGCCTGGCGGCGACACGCGCCTCGCTCGCCTCCGGCCTGCCCCTTGTCGACGGCCGACTGACGCTGGATCTGGCCGAACGGGCCGCCGCCCGTGCCGGCATGGTCACCCGCCTGGAACGCGTGGCGCCAGAGGCGGTGGACCCCGCAGCGCTGCCCGCGATCCTGCTGCTCAAAGACCACAAGGCCTGCCTCCTGCTCGGTTGGGAGGGTGGCGCGGCCCGCGTTCTGTTGCCGGAGACCGGCCAGGGGTCGGTGACCCTGGCGGCTGGCGACCTGGCAGAGCGCAGCATGGGCCTGGTGCTCCATGTACGGCCACATTTCCGCTACGACAGCCGGACGCCGGAAGTGCGTAAACCGCGCGAGGGGCACTGGTTCTGGGGCGTGCTTCTGTCGCAGCGGTTTGTCTACCGCGACATCCTGTGGGCAGCGGCGCTGATCAACCTGTTCGCCATCGCCAACCCGATCTTCACGATGAACGTGTACGACCGGGTGGTGCCCAACGGCGCCTTGGAGACCCTCTGGTCGCTGGCCATCGGCATGCTGCTGGTGCTGGGTGCCGACCTGATGTTGCGAAAGCTGCGCAGCCGCTTCGTCGACGAGGCCAGCGCCCGCATCGATGTGCAGATCTCTGCCACCCTGATGGAGCGGGTGCTGGGCATGCGGCTGGAGCACCGGCCCGAGTCGGTGGGCTCCTTCGCCTCCAATCTGCGCGGCTTCGAGCAAGTACGAGAGCTGATCGCGTCCACCACTGTCACTGCCCTGATCGACCTGCCGTTCGCACTGCTCTTCCTGGTGGTGATCGTCATCATCTCGCCGTGGCTGGCCATCCCAGTGATATCGGGTTTCGGCGCCGTGCTCCTGGCCGGCTGGGTGATCCAGGGCAAGTTGCACAGCTTGGCCGAAACCACCTACCGTGCCTCTGCAGCCCGCAACGCGACGCTGATCGAAAGCCTGACGGGCATCGAGACCATCAAGACCCAAGGCGCGGAAGGCAGCATCCAGGCCCGGTGGGAGCGAACCAATGTCTTCCTGGCCGGGGCCAACGTGAAGATGCGCTCGCTGTCTTCTGGTGCCAACTACCTGGCCAGCTCGATCGTGCAGACCGTCACCGTGGTGATGGTGGTCGCCGGGGTCTACCTGATCGGCGAGCGCATGCTCACGATGGGTGGCTTGATCGCCACAGGCATGCTGGCGTCGCGGGCGCTGGCGCCGGCCGGCCAGATCGTGGCGCTTCTGATGCAATACCAGGGTGCGCGCACCGCACTCGAGGGTCTGGAAAAGATCATGGCCCAGCCGGTCGAGCGGACCGAGGGCACGGCCTATATCCACCGCGCCAAGCTGCGTGGCGAGATCGAGTTCCGCAACGTCTCGTTCAGCTACCCGGGCCGCACCGACAACGCGCTGGACAACCTGTCGCTGAAGATCAAGCCCGGAGAACGTGTGGCCCTGATCGGCCGTGTGGGCTCAGGCAAATCCACCCTGCAGCGGTTGATGCTTGGCTTGTACCGCCCGAAACAGGGCGCGGTGCTGCTGGACGGCATCGACCTGAGCCAGTTGGATCCCGCCGACCTGCGCAAGAACCTGGGCTATGTCTCGCAGGATGTGCTGTTGTTCTACGGCAGCCTGCGCGAGAACATCACCTTCGGTGTGCCCTTTGCGGATGATGGCGCGGTGGTGGCCGCGGCCGAAGTCGCTGGCCTGGCGGAGTTCGTCAACCGACACCC
>CAYJEC010000444.1:0-3555 GCA_964369025.1 uncultured Ideonella sp.
GTTGCTGGTGGTGGCAACCGCTGCGTTGATGCAAGCGGTGGGCTTGTCGATGGCGCTGGGCGCCTTCCTGGCCGGCGTTCTGCTGGCCGAAAGCGAGTACCGGCGCGAGTTGGAGACCGACCTGGAGCCCTTCAAGGGCCTGCTGCTGGGCCTGTTCTTCATCGCGGTCGGCATGAGCATCGATTTCGGCGCGGTCTGGGCGCACCCGGGCTGGGTCATTGGCCTGGTCTTGGCCTTCCTGCTGGTCAAGGCCGTGGTGCTGTGGGCAATGACACGCACCATGCCCATCCCGCTGGCGGAGCGGCCGGTGTTCGTGATCCTGCTGGCGCAGGGTGGCGAATTCGGCTTCGTGGTGTTTCAGGCCGCAGCGCAGGGGCGCGTGATCTCGCCGGAAACCTCGTCACTGCTGGTCGCCGTGGTGGCTTTGTCGATGCTGTTGACGCCGTTGCTGCTGGTGGCGGCCGACCGCTGGTGGGCGGCGCACCTGTCGGCCCACCGTGCGGCCGGCGACGGACCAACGCCGATCAGCGAAGCGCAGGACGCACCCATCATCATTGCTGGCTTCGGCCGCTATGGGCAGATCGTCGGCCGCCTGCTCTACGCCAATGGCCTGAAGGCCACCGTGCTGGAGCACAGCGCAGACCAGGTCGAGAGCCTGCGCAAGTTCGGCTGGCGCGTCTTCTACGGCGACGCCACCCGGCTGGATTTGCTTCGCGTGGCGGGCGCCGGCAGCGCCAAGGTGCTGGTGGTGGCCGTGGACGATGTCGAACAGAGCCTGGCGGTGGTGGATCTGGCGCTGCAGCACTTCCCCCAACTCACGCTGGTGGTGCGGGCGCGCAATGCCCAGCACTGGTACGAGTTGGACAAGCGCGGCGTGGCGCACATCGAGCGCGAGACCTTCGACTCGGCACTGATGTCTGCCCGCACTGTGCTGGAGACGGTCGGCTTCGAGCCGCACCAGGCCCGCACGCTGGCCATGAAGTTCCGCCGGCACAGCATTCGCCAGCTTCACGAGCTGGCTCCGCACTATGGCGATCAGGCCCGCCTGATCGCCATGGCCAAGGCCGGCCGCCAGCAGATGGAGGACATGTTTGCGCAGGAGCGCACCCGCCAAGGCGACCAGCCTGGCGGCCAAGGCTGGCATGCCGACGACGACACCCGCGAAAGCTAGTCGCCGGCTCCTGAAGCCGCGGTGGGCGCAGGCATCGGGGTGCGGATCGGGGCCAAGAGGGGTGGCTCGGCCAACGGCGCGTCTGTCGCCCTGGGCTCCTGCTCAGGTTGCGGCGATGTCACGCCGGCCGCCGGAGGCGCCAGCTCAAGCTGGCGCTCGGGCGATGCCCGCGCCGCCAGTGAAGGGGCCACCGCAGGTGCGCGGGCCACTGACCGGGGCGGGGTGGCAAACCGGGGCGCCTCGGCAGCCGGCTTGGGCGCCACGGCGGGCTCGGCCAACGCCGATGGTGGTGCGGGCGCCAACTCGATGGGTTCGGTGACCGAGGGGGCGGCCACCACGGCCGGCTCCCGGGCCGCCGCTTCGTTGAGCTTCGGCTGATCGCTCAAGGCGAACTCGATCGCCACGCCACCGACGGCGACCAACACGACGATCACGAGCGCTGGCATGAACCGGCGGGCACCGCTGTCGCCCTCCCAACCCGTGGCGCGATAGGACGCCATGGTGTGCGAGGTCGTTTCGGCAGGGGGAATGACGGGCTTGTTCATGCCCCGATCGTGAACGCGGCGGGCCGCGTCATCCATCGGACAAGGGCAAATCGGGTTGTCGGCCCGCTCCTACAGGCGGTGTCACAGGCCGTGTCGTGTGTATCGAAATGCCCTCAGCGCAACGCGTCGTACAGCAGCTTCGAGCCGGTCAGGAACATGCCAAGATGGAACAGGCCGTAGAACCAACGCGCATCGATGCGCTGGGCCAGGCGCAACCCCAGCCACACGCCCACGGGCGCGAACGGAAGCAACGCGAGCGAGGTGCCGAGGTTGCCCAGATCGATCAGGCCGAGCCAGGCGTAGGGAACCCACTTGCTGGCGTTCACCACCGCGAAGAACACCGACATGGTGGCCGTGAACACGAGCGGTGGCAGCTTCAGCGGCAGCACGTAAAAGCTCACCGGCGGGCCGCCGGCATGGGCCACGAAGCTGGTGAACCCCGAGGTGGCCCCGAGCACGAAGCCCAGCCAACGTGGCGGCGGTGGTGCATCTGCCTTCGGAGGGAAGGCAACACGGATGGCGAGGAACACCAGGGTGATTGCCCCCACCACGCCGGCCACCACTTTGGCCGAGAGCACGCCGAACAACAGCGAGCCCATCAGTGTGCCCACCAACCCAGCCGGCAGCAGCAGCTTCACGAGCGCCCTGTCGCGGTGGCGGACCAGTGCGGCCAGCCCCATCGCGTCCATCACCGCCAGCAGCGGCAGCATGATGGCGGCCGCCTGCGGCACCGGCACGGCCAGCGCCATCAACGGCACCGCCAGCGCACCGAAGCCCGAGCCGAAGCCGCTCTTGGACAAGCCCATGAGCACCACCGCCGGCACAGCGACGGCGTAGAACGCGGTGTCGGTGATCAACTCGGGTGCACGCCGGGCTGCCTCAGACCAGCTCGCAGGCTTCGTCGAACGACAGGCGCGGATCGCGCGGGCGCAGGCGGGCCGGGTCGCCGGTGCCCAAGGTACAGACCACGATGCTGCGCTTGGAGGTGCCCGGCCAGAAGGCGGCATCCACCGCCGCCGCGTCGAAGCCACCCATCGGCCCGGCGTCCAGGCCGAGCGCGCGCGCTGCGAGGATGAAGTAGCCGGCCTGGATGTGGGCGTTGCGCAGCGCGGCGTCGGCCGTCTTCTCCGGCTTGCCGGCGTACCAGGCCTGGGAATCGGTGTGCGGAAACAGGCGCGGCAGGTGGGCGGTGAAGCCCAGATCCATGCCCAGCACCGCGGCCACTGGCGCAGCTTGCACCTTGGCCTGATTGGCGCCCGGGTTCATGCAGGCGGCAAGGCGCTCGCGCGCACCGGCCGTGCGCGCGAAGGCGATGCGCAGCGGCGTGCAATTGCCCGAGGTGGGGCCGAACTTCACCAGATCGTAGAGGGCCCGCAATGTCTCATCAGACACCTCACCAGGCAGATAGCCACGCGCGGTGCGTGCTTCGGTGAAGATCTGTTCAAGGGTGACGGTCATGGGCTGGTGGGGGCATTGAGGGCGAAGCGACAATTGTCGAATGTTCCAGCCCTCTCAGCATGACGTCCGCCGATTCTTCTGCGAGGTGCACGCCAAGCAGCGCCAAGGCCTGCCCCTCACCCCCATCGAAACCCTGGCAGGCCGCTGGATCGATGAGCACCCCGAGTACCACGCCGAGTTGTCGGACGTGCAGGCTGCGCTGGCCGCCACCTACACCGTGGAGGGCGGGCAGACCAACCCGTTCCTGCACCTCTCCATGCACCTGTCGATCAGCGAGCAGGTCTCCATCGACCAGCCCCACGGCATCCGGCAGGCGGTGGAGTTGCTGGCCGCCAGGCGGCACTCGATCCACGAAGCCCAGCACGAGGTGATGGAGTGCCT
>CAYJEC010000445.1:0-3542 GCA_964369025.1 uncultured Ideonella sp.
GCGCGAAAAGGCAGCCGCCCCGGAAACCTGCCCGTCGCGGCGCCGATGGCATTGGCCACCGCCGGTGCCAGCGGCGGCACCGGCGGCTCGCCGATGCAGGTGGGATCGGCTTGCGAGGGCAGGATGTGCACCTCGACCTTCGGCATCTCGTTCATGCGCAGCACGGGGTACTGGTGGAAGTTGCCCTGCTCGACCCGGCCGTCCTTGAAGCTGATCTTGCCGTACAGGGCTGCGCTCAGGCCGTACACGATGGACCCCTCGATCTGGCGGGCGATGGTCAGCGGGTTGGCGGTCATGCCGCAATCCACCGCGGCCACCACGCGATGCACTTTGGGTATGCCGTCCGCGCCGATCGACACCTCGGCCACCTCGGCCACATAACTGCCGAAGCTCTGTGCCACCGCGATGCCCCGGGAGACACCGGCCGGCGGCTGGGTGCCCCAGCCGGCTTTCTGGGCGGCCAGTTCCAGCACGGCCTTGTAGCGCGGTTGCTTGCCGAGCAGCGCGCGGCGGAACTCGAACGGATCTTTCTTGGCCTTCGCAGCCATCTCGTCGATGAAGCTCTCGATGAAGAAGATGTTCTGCGAGTGGCCCACGGAGCGCCAGAACCAGACCTGGGGCCCGGGTTCCACGCGGCCGTAGGCGATGCGCGAGGAGCCGATGTCATAGGGGTTGTCGTCGATGCCCTCGAGCGCAAAGTGGTCCACGCCGTTCGGGGGGATCTTCATGAAGCCCGAAGCCGCCATGATGGAGGGTGAGCCCACATCCACACGCAGCATCGTGGCCTGGCCCTGCGCATCCAGCGCGCCCTCGAAGCGGGCGATCGATGCAGGGCGGTAGAAGCCGGCAGCCATGTCGTCCTCGCGGGTGTAGATCAGCTTGACCGGCATCCCCGAGATCTTCGACAGCACCGTGGCGTCGATGGTGAAGTCCGGTGCGAAGCGCCGGCCGAAGCCACCGCCAAGCATCAAGGTGTTGATCTTGACCTTGGCTGGCGACACCTGGGCCACCTGGCTCAGGATCCCCTGCGCCGGGCCCTGGCTCTGCGTGCCGGCCCAGATTTCGACTTCGTCGCCCTTGACCCAGGCGGTGCAATTCATCGGCTCCATGCAGGCGTGCGCCAGATAGGGGGCCTCGTAGACGGCGTCGAAGGTCTGCGCGCTGAGGGCCGCGGCGTCCTTCAGGTTGCCGACATCCTTTGCCACGGCGTCTGCGTTCAGCGCGCCTGCGCGCAACTGGTCTGAGACGTCGGCCGAACTCAACTTGGCGAGTTTGCCCAGGTCCCAGGTGATTTCGAGCGCGTCGCGGCCCTTCTTGGCGGCCCAGTAACCGGTGGCCAGCACGGCGACGCCGGAGTCGATGGTGACAACCTGCTTCACGCCCTTGACCGCCTTGGCCTTGGTGTCGTTCACCGTTGTCGGCTTGGCGCCTGGTTGCGGTGCGCGCGCCATCACGGCCACCAGCATGCCGGGCAATTGGGCGTCGATGCCGAATTTGGCCGTGCCGTTGATCTTGCCAGCCGTGTCGAGGCGCTTGGTGGGCTTGCCCAGGATCTTGAAGTTGCTCGGGTCCTTCAGCTTGGGGGCCGCCGGCACCGGCTGGCTGGCGGCGGCCGCGACGAGAGCGCCATAGCTCAGCTTCTTGCCGTTGGGGTGGATGACATGGCTGGCCTCGGTGCGGCAATCGGCCGCCGCGACCCGCCATTGCGCAGCGGCGGCGGCAACGAGCATCTCGCGCGCCGCAGCACCCGCCTTGCGCATCGGCTCCCAGTGAGCCCGGACGGTCGTGGAGCCCCCCGTGGCCTGCATGCCGAACATCGGGTTGTTGTAAGCCGCGCTCACAGGCGCCTGCTCGACCCCGACCTGGCGCCAGTCGGCATCGAGTTCCTCGGCGACCAGCATCGGGATGGAAGTCAGCACGCCCTGGCCCATCTCCGAGGAGCCACAGACCACCGTGATGCGGTTGTCCTGGGTAATTCGCAGGAAGGCGTTGGGGCTGAACGCTGCGGGCCCGACCGCAGCGCGCCCGGATTGAGGCAGTGCGAAGCCGACGACGAGGGTGGAGGCGGCGGAACCCTGAAGAAACTGCCGGCGTGTGGCTTGCACGGCGTGTGTGTCGCTCATGGTCAGGCCCCCTTGACGAGTTGGATCGACGCACCCTTGATGGCGGCGCGGATCTGGTTGTAGGTGCCACAGCGGCAGATGTTGCCGCTCATCGCGGCATCGATGTCGGCGTCCTTCGGGGCCTTGTTCTTGGCCAGCAGGGCGCAGGCGCTCATGATCTGGCCCGACTGACAGTAACCACATTGCGGCACGTCCACCTCGGCCCAGGCCGCTTGCACCGCCTTGCCGGTGGGGCTGGCGCCAACGCCTTCGATCGTGGTGACCTTCTTGCCGGCGGCGGCCGACAGGGGGGTGGAACATGAGCGCACCGGCTGGCCATCGAGATGCACGGTGCACGCACCGCACAGCGCCATGCCGCATCCGAACTTGGTTCCTGTGAGCCCGAGATCCTCGCGCAGGACCCAGAGCAGAGGGCTGTCGGGCTCCGCGTCGACCGTCATTCGGCGGCCGTTCACTGTCAACGTGGTCATGCTGTCTCCTCAGGCGTTTGTGGTGCTGTCTGCGACGATACGAACTTGGGCCGGAGTCGTCAAAGGGGGTGGCCGATGGCCCCAGAAATGAAAAGGGCCGGCAAGTGCCGGCCCCGGAGATCGCGACTCGTGCTGGCGATCAGCTGCCGCTGGCGGCGGAGGCCGGCGCCACGGCCGCCGGCGAAGCGGCTGCCTCCACCACCGCGGGCTTGTCCGCTGCAGCGTGCGCCTTCATCGTGCCGCTCATGGGCAGCAGGGGCACGATCAGCAGGGCCACGATGTTGATGATCTTGATCAGAGGGTTGACGGCCGGGCCGGCGGTGTCCTTGTAGGGGTCGCCCACCGTGTCGCCTGTGACGGCTGATTTGTGCGCATCGCCACCCTTCTTGTGCAGGGTGCCGTTGCTGTCGGTGAAGCCTTCTTCGATCAGCTTCTTGGCGTTGTCCCAGGCGCCGCCGCCGGTGCACATGGAGATGCCCACGAAGAGACCTGTGACGATGGTGCCCATCAGCAGGCCGCCGAGAGCGGCCGGGCCCAGCAGCATGCCCACCAGGATGGGAGCGGCCACCGGCAGAAGCGACGGCACGATCATTTCCTTGATGGCCGCCGTGGTCAGCATGTCCACCGCCGCGCTGTAGTCGGGCTTGCGCTTGTTGGCCATGATCTGGCCGTCAGCAAACTGCTTGCGCACTTCCACCACCACCGCACCGGCGGCGCGGCCCACGGCTTCCATGGCCATGGCACCGAACAGGTAGGGGATCAGGCCGCCGATGAACAGGCCCACGATCACCTTGTGGTCGCTCAGGTCGAAGGCCAGGCTCATGCCGCGCGCTTCGAGCGCGTGGGTGTAGTCGGCGAACAGCACCAGCGCGGCCAGGCCGGCAGAGCCGATGGCGTAGCCCTTGGTCACTGCCTTGGTGGTGTTGCCCACGGCGTCAAGCGGGTCGGT
>CAYJEC010000446.1:0-3507 GCA_964369025.1 uncultured Ideonella sp.
CTCGTACATCTCTTCGACGTACGGCGCGTTACCGCCGAACAGGTACGAGTTCGACCTGTATTGCTGCATCATCTTTCGCTCACCTTTCGCTCCGGTTTCCAGAGCTCCGATGGGTTGATCAACCTTCCGCGGCCCGGCTCGACCGGTTGGCGGATTGCGACCCGCCTTGCTGTACTGTCTCGGGATACCAGCAAGGGGACACAGAAGGAACTTAAATCGTCACGGTCGGGACTTTAACACCGCCGTGTCTTGCTCTGATGTCGCCAATTGGGCACCTGAAACCCCTCTAGTTTGCTGACAAATCCGACAAGATCGCCATCAAAGTGGCCGGGGTGAAACAGACTCGCCCGACGGCCCGAGTGATCCAGGTGCATCTCTCTGCGCCACCCAAGCCGGCGCTCGGCATGGCTTGCAATGGTTGCGGCATCTGCTGCAGCACCGAGCCCTGCCCGCTGGGAATCTTGGTCAGCGGGCGCCTTTCCGGCGCGTGCCGGGCCCTGCGTTGGGACGACGCAGGCTCACGCTACCTCTGTGGGCTGGTCAGCGCTCCGAGGGGTGTGATCCCGGCCTTGCCCGCGGCCTGGGTGCCACTGGTGGCCCGCCTGGCTCGCCGCTGCATCTCGTCGGCCACCGGTTGTGATGCCGACCTGGTGACCGAACCGGGCTGACTCAGGCAGCCACGCGCGCCTGAGCCGTGCGGTACTCACGCGCCAGCCGGGCGATCAGGTCGCCGGCAGGTTGCACGCTCTTCACGGCGGCAATGCCCTGCCCGCAACCCCAGATGTCCTTCCAGGCCTTCTTGGCGTCGCCGCCGAAGTTCATCTTGGACGGGTCGCTTTCCGGCAGGTTGTCGGGGTCGAGACCCGCGGCGCGGATGGATGGCTTCAGGTAGTTGCCATGCACGCCGGTGAAGAGGTTGCTGTAGACGATGTCGTCACTGCTGCCGTCGACGATGGCCTGCTTGTAGGCGTCCGTCGCGCGCGCCTCCTCGGTGGCGATGAAGGCCGATCCGATGTAGGCAAAGTCGGCCCCCATCGCCCGCGCAGCCAGCACACCGCCGCCGGTGGACATGGCGCCGGACAAGGCCAGCGGGCCGTCGAACCATTCGCGGATCTCCTGGATCAGCGCGAACGGGCTCTTCACCCCGGCATGCCCGCCGGCACCCGCAGCCACCGCAATCAGGCCGTCGGCGCCCTTCTCGATCGCCTTCTTCGCGAAGGCGTTGTTGATGATGTCGTGCAGCACCACGCCGCCCCAGGCATGCACGGCCTCGTTGACGTCGGTGCGTGCGCCGAGCGAGGTGATGACGATGGGCACCTTGTACTTGGCGCATACCTGCAGGTCGTGCTCGAGGCGCTCGTTGCTCTTGTGCACGATCTGGTTGATCGCGAAGGGCGCCGCAGGCTTGTCCGGGTTCGCGGCGTTGTGGGCTGCCAGAGCCTCGGTGATCTCCGCCAGCCACTCGTCGAGCAGTTCGGCCGGGCGCGCGTTCAGTGCCGGCATTGAACCCACCACACCGGCCTTGCATTGCGCGATGACCAGCTTGGGGTTGGAGATGATGAACAGCGGCGCGCCAATGATGGGCAGCGGAAGGTTCGCCAGAACGGGGGGCAGTGCCATCAGAAGGCCTCCAGAGCCATGTCGGTGATGCTGTCGGCGCCTTCGACGATGCTGTCGCGCAGCCCGGGCACCTTCGAAAGAATGTGGTCGCCATAGAAACGCGCGGTGGCGATCTTGGCCTTCATGAATTCGGGTTCGTCACCCGCGGCGAGGCGGTCTTCCGCAGCGATCAACGCACGGCCCATCTGCCAGCCGGCCACCAGGTTGCCTGCCAGCATCAGGTAGTTCACACTGCCGGCGAACACCGCGTTGGGGCTGGATTTGGCGCCGCCGACGACGAAGGCGACCACATCGAGGAAGGCCTTGCGGGCTGCCCCGAGGCGGTGTGCCATGGCCCGGGCCGACACGCTGGCACGTGCGGCCAGCGCGGCCTCGGTGGCCTCGACCTGGGCAGCGATCGCGCGTGCCGTGGCACCGCCGTCACGCATGGTCTTGCGGCCCACGAGATCGTTGGCCTGGATCGCGGTGGTGCCTTCGTAGATGGTCAGGATCTTGGCGTCGCGCAGGTGCTGCGCAGCGCCGGTTTCCTCGATGAACCCCATGCCACCGTGAACCTGCACACCCAGCGACGCGACCTCCAGGCTCATCTCGGTTGAGAAGCCCTTGATCAGCGGCACCAGGAACTCGTAGAAGGCCTGGTTCTGCTTGCGCGTATCGGCATCCGGGTGATGGTGCGAGGCGTCGAACGCGGCCGCCCCGACCATCGCCATGGCGCGGCAACCCTCGGTGTACGCACGCATGGTCAACAGCATGCGGCGCACGTCCGGGTGGTGGATGATGGGCGCGGCGGTGTTCATGGAGCCGTCCACCGGGCGCGACTGCACTCGGTCGCGGGCGTAGGCCACGGCACGTTGATAGGCGCGGTCGGCCACGGCGATGCCCTGCACGCCAACGCCGAAGCGCGCCGCGTTCATCATCACGAACATGTATTCCAGGCCCCGGTTCTCCTGCCCGATCAGGTAGCCGACGGCGCCGCCGTTGTCACCGTACTGGAGCACGGCCGTCGGGCTGGCCTTGATACCCATCTTGTGCTCGATGCTGACGCAGTGCACGTCGTTGCGCGTGCCGTTGGAGCCATCCGGGTTCGGCATGAACTTCGGGCAGATGAACAGCGAGATGCCCTTCACGCCTTCGGGCGCGCCGCTGACCCTGGCCAGCACGAGGTGGACGATGTTCTCGGCCATGTCGTGTTCGCCCCAGGTGATGAAGATCTTGGTGCCGAACAGCCGGAAGCTGCCGTCGGCCTGCGGCTCGGCCCGGGTGCGCACCATGGACAAATCCGAGCCGGCCTGCGGCTCGGTCAGGTTCATCGTGCCGGTCCACGTGCCGTCGATCATCTTCGGGATGTAGGCCGCGCGCTGCTCGTCAGAACCGGCGGTGAGAATCGCCTCGATTGCGCCGTCGGTCAGCAACGGGCACAGGGCAAAGCTGGTGTTGGCAGCGTTGACCATCTCCATGCAGGCGGCGTGGATCAGCTTGGGCAGGCCTTGTCCACCCACATCCACCGGGTGGTGGATTCCTTGCCAGCCCCCGGCGGCGTATTGCTGGAACGCGGCCTTGAACCCGGGCGTGGCGTGGACCTGGCCATCGCTGAAAGACGACGGGTTCAGGTCACCGTCCCAGTTCAGCGGGGCGACCACGCCCTCATTGAGCTTGGCGCATTCCTCCAGCACCGCCTGGGCGGTGTCGTAGCCAGCATCCTCGAATCCAGGCATCTGGGCCACGGCATCGATGTTCGCGAGTTCTTTCATCGCGAACAGCATGTCCTTCACGGGGGCGCGGTAGGTCATCGAATGTCTCCTGTCTGGGCATGAAAAAGGGCGCCACGATGGGCGCCCTTTCGTGTGGAATGCACCGCGCTGGCGCGGTGCAGCGGCAGGCGCAGCC
>CAYJEC010000447.1:0-3506 GCA_964369025.1 uncultured Ideonella sp.
ACGACGACGAGGTCCAGTGGGGCTGGCCAGCGGCCGGGCCAGTGGCCACGCCATTTGACGACAGTCGCAACAAGGGGCTGGCCATCACCGGCAAGGTCGGGGATCCGGTATTCGCGGCCGCCGACGGCCGTGTCGTCTACGCCGGGTCTGGCCTGCGCGGCTACGGCAATCTGGTGATCGTGAAGCACAACGCCACCTACCTGACGGCCTACGCCCACAACCAGATGTTGCTGGTCAAGGAAGACCAGGTGGTTCGCCGCGGCCAGAAGATCGCCGAGATGGGCTCGTCGGACGCTGAGCGGGTGCAACTGCACTTCGAGGTGCGCCGCCAAGGCAAGCCGATGGATCCGGCCAAGTTGTTGCCGGCACGTTGACTCGGCCCCTGCGACCGATTTCCGCATGACAGACAAGGACGAGTGGCTCTCGGTCGAATCGCTCGACATCGAGGCCCAGGGCGTGGCCCACAACACCGAGGGCAAGGTGGTCTTCATCGAAGGTGCCTTGCCCGGTGAGCAGGTGCAGGTCGACGTCGGGCGACACAAGAACCAGTGGGAGCAGGGCGTGATGCGCGCGATGCGGCGCGAGAGCTCGCAGCGTGTTCAGCCCGGCTGCCCTCATTTCGGCCTGCATGCCGGCGCCTGCGGCGGCTGCAAGATGCAGCACTTGCATGCCGCAGCCCAGGTGGCCATCAAACAGCGCGTGCTGGAGGACAACCTCGCCCACCTGGGCAAGGTGAAGCCCGAACGCATGCTGAGGCCGATCGAGGGCCCGACATGGGGCTATCGCCTTCGGGCGCGCCTGTCGGTACGGCACGTGGCCAAGAAGGGCACGGTGCTGGTAGGCTTTCACGAGCGCAAGTCGCGCTATGTCGCGGACATGCAGCGCTGCGATGTGCTGCCGCAGCATGTGAGCGCGCTGCTGATGCCCTTGCGTGCGCTTGTCGCCGGCATGGAGGCCCGCGATCGCCTGCCGCAGATCGAGCTCGCCATTGGCGGTGGCGTCACCGCACTGGTGTTGCGCCATCTTGAACCTTTGTCCGCCCACGATGCTCAGTGCCTTCGCGATTTTGCGGCTACGCATGGCGTGCAGTGGTGGTTGCAGCCCAAGGGGCCGGACACGGTACGCCTGCTCGACGAGGGTGGGCCGGAACTGGCCTACACGCTGCCCGAGTTCGGCATCACCATGCCGTTCAAGCCGACCGATTTCACCCAGGTCAACCACCAGATCAACACCGTGCTGGTGGGTCGGGCGGTGCGCTTGCTGGATCCGCAGGCATCGGAGCGGGTGATCGACTGGTTCTGCGGGCTGGGCAACTTCACCCTGCCTTTGGCAACACTGGCGCGCGAAGTCCTGGGCCTGGAAGGCAGTGAGGCCCTGATCGAGCGCTCCCGCCAGAACGCAAGGGGCAATGGCTTGCAGGGGCGCACGCGCTTCGAGGCCCGCAACTTGTTCGAACTGACGGCCGATGACCTGGTGGCCTATGGTGTGGCCGAAAAGTGGCTCGTCGATCCGCCGCGCGAAGGGGCGTTCTCGCTGGTCAAGGCATTGGCCGAACTGGCCGAGACCCCGCGTGAAGGCTGGCAGCCGCCGAGCCGCATCGTCTACGTCAGCTGCAACCCCGCCACGTTGGCGCGAGATGCCGGGCTGCTGGTCCATGTGGCGGGCTACCGGTGTGTGTCGGCTGGTGCGGTCAACATGTTCCCGCACACCGCCCACGTAGAGAGCATGGCCGTCTTCGAGCGCGATTGCGCCTCACTCAGCGCCGGTTCGCCCGGAGCTGACTGAGGCCCGCCTGGCGGGTGGCGGCTGTACCCGGCCTCCGGGTGCTCAGGTTCTCAACCGAACAACATGCCCTTGAACCCGCGCCACGAGAGCAGGCTGCCGGGCATGCGGCGTTCATTGAGGATGTCCGATATGCGCGCAAGAATTCGGGGGCTGTGCTGGGCCCTCCAGATCACCAGGCTGACCAGACTGGGAAAGTGATTGAAGCTGGTGGCCTTGCGGTACATGCTGAATCGCGGCTTGAGTGCTTCAAGCCGCTGCCGGTAGCCGGCTTCGACCGCGGTGTCGCCCTGGTGCGCGATCAGGCTCTCTGCCGCAGCGATGCCTGTCTCCAGGGCCTTGCCGATGCCCTCGCCGGTCAACGCGTAGGTGGCACCTGCGGCCTCACCGGTGACCAGCACCCCCGGGGCCGACCAACGGGTGCCGTCCAGGTCGCATCGAAGGGGGGCTCCTTTCAATTCACCCAGGTGTTCGCCCTCACGCACCAGGCGGCCGGCGACAGCGTCGACAGCGACGAATTCGTCAAACAGCTGGCGAAGGTTGCGCACCTTGTGGCGCTTTCCGGCACTTGATTCGGCGAAGGCCGAATGGCTGTCCATCACCCCGACGCCGATGTTGAAGAGCCCATCCGGCGCAGGGAAGACCCAACCGTAGCCGCCGCGCAGCCGGCGGTGCCACACAAACCGCAGGTGGGGTGCTTCGGCCGCCAGTGCGGGGTGGCGGATGTATGTGCGCAGTGCCATCGCGCTGGGCGTGCGCCGTTCACACAAGCCTGCCGACAGCACGGCGGCTGGTGCTGCACCCGTGGCCAGCACGAGCCAGTTGCAACGGACTTCACGCGTCAGGCCGCCGTGACCCACCTGGGCTCCAACGACCCGGCCAGAGGTGTCGTGCAGCGGCGCGATGAAGCGGGCCGGCGCCACCATGCGTACGCCGGCCTCCACAGCCGCTTGGCAGAGTATGGCGTCCAGGTCCCGGCGCGGCAGCACGGCCAGTTCGCCCGGGACGTCGATGGCCCGTCCGCTCGGTGCCACACAACGGGCCGAAAGGGCTGTCCGGGCTGCCTGCAGCACGCGCTCGTGCACGCCGAGCCTGCGCAGTGCGGCGTGGGCGTCGGGCACCAGACCATCACCGCAGGTCTTGTCACGTGGAAACGCCTGCGCATCCACCAGCCAGACATCCCGCCCCGCTTGGGCCAGCAAGCGGGCGCAGGCGCTGCCGGCCGGTCCAGCGCCGACCACCAGCACCTGGCACGTGGCGGGCAGGCTTTCGAGAGGGTGGTTCCAGTCGGGCGTCATGGGACAGGGTGGTGGAGGGCGTTGTCCGATTGTGCCGCCGAGGGCAAAAAGAAAGGGCTCCGAGGAGCCCTTGGCTGGGGTGCAGGCGGGTCAGTCGCGCTCGCCGCCGAAGATGCCCAGCAGGGCCAGCAGGCTCTGGAACACGTTGTAGATGTCCAGGTAGATCGCCAGCGTGGCGGTGATGTAGTTGGTCTCGCCGCCGTCGATGATGTGCTTCAGGTCGTAGACCATATAGGCCGAAAACAGGCCGATGCACAGCACCGACATGGCCAGATAGGCCGCGCTCGACTGCACGAACACGTTGATGATGCCGGCCACCATGATGATCAGCGCGCCGACGAACAGGAACTTGCCCATGCCTGAGAGGTCGCGCTTGATCACCGAGGCCAGCGAGGCCATGGCGAGAAACACGATCGAAGTGCCGCC
>CAYJEC010000448.1:0-3492 GCA_964369025.1 uncultured Ideonella sp.
CTGGCGCCAGCCGGAAGCCGACGAACACCTCGTCGAAGATCAGCACGATGCCGCGCGCGGTGCAGACCTCGCGCAGCTTCTTCAGCCAGGCCGTGTACGCGGCGCGATCGGCACCCGCGCGTCGCGAGCTGTCGACCAGCGACGAGTCGCCCGGCGCGGCGCGGTTGGGGTGCAGCGCCTGCAGCGGGTTGACCAGCACGCAGGCGATGTCGCGGCGCGTCCGCAGCACCTGCAGGCTGCGCTCGCTCAGGTCGTTCAGCGTGTAGGTCTCGCGCGGCGGCAGCGGGTTGCCGGGCCCGGGCTGCACGTCCTCCCACCAGCCGTGGTACGCCCCGCAGAAGCGCACCAGGTGCCGGCGTTTCGTGTGGTACCGCGCCAGCCGCACCGCCTGCATCACGGCCTCGGTGCCGGACATGTGAAAGGACACTTCGTCCAGGCCCGAGATGCGTTTCAGGCGTTCTACATTGCCCTTCACGCATGGGTGCAGCTGCCCCAGCACCGGGCCCAACGCCTGGGCGCGCGCGCTGCCCTCGGCGATGCAGCGCTTGTACAGGTCGTGTCCGAACACGTTGACGCCGTAGGAGCCGGTCAGGTCATCGTAGGCGTAGCCGTCCAGGTCGGTCACGGTGACCCCCTGGGACTCGGTGGCCACCGCACCCAGCTTCAAATGCTCGCGCAGGTAGGGGCTGTACTGGAAAGGCACGCGGTAGGCGCCGGTGAACTGCAGGTCGGACAACCCCTCGCGCACCTCGGCTGTCCAGGCGATGGAGCGGGCATGGCGCTCGTTGAGGTGGCCGGCCAGCTGGCCGAATCCGGCACGGCGACGCGCCACCACCTCGGCCGGTGCATCGTCGCTGGCGAAGAAGTGCGCTTCGTCGTAGGCGTAGCCTGGCAGCCAGCGGGCCACCCGCTGGGCCATGCGGGCGTGGCCCGCTAGCGAAGGGTGCTTGGCGCGCGACAACTCCCAGCGGCGCCAGGCCCGGGGCAGAAAGGCCAGCGCGGCGGCGGCGCCGAGCGCGGTGAAGGTGAGGGTCTCGTCCATGTGTCACACAGCGTGGGGAAACTCCAGTGATACCGCACTCAATTGACGCCCTCATGAAACTGCGAGCCTGGCGCGACCGACTCCTGCAGCAGGAAGACCTGAACTTCCTGCTGACCAACCGCATCCCCCGCGCAGCGGCCACCCGCTTCATGGGCTGGTTCAGCCAGATCGAACACCCCTGGGTGTGCCGCGCCTCCATCGCGCTGTGGCGCTTGTTCACGGAGCTGGATCTTTCCGAGGCCCGGGAAACGCAGTTCCAGAGCTTGCACGCCTGCTTCGTGCGCGAGCTGAAGCCCGGCGCCCGGCCCGTGGACCCGGATCCGGCGGTGCTGGCCAGCCCCTGCGACGCCATCGTCGGCGCCTGCGGCCCCGTGGCCGAGGGCCAGGTCTGGCAGGCCAAGGGCTTCCCGTACCGGGTTGAGGAGCTATTCGGCCATGCCGACCGAGCGCTGCCCTATCGGGACGGCTGTTTCGTCACGCTGCGCCTGACCTCGGCGATGTACCACCACCTCCACGCGCCGCACGACGGGGTGATCCAGCATGTGACGCACCTGGCGGGCGACACCTGGAACGTGAACCCGATTGCGCTCAAGCGTGTGGAGCGGCTGTTCTGCCGCAACGAGCGGGCAGCCATCCACCTGCGGCTGGCCCGTGGCGGGCACCCGATCGCATTGGTGCCGGTGGCCGCCATCCTGGTGGCCAGCCTGCGTCTGAAGTTTCTGGATCTGCTGCTGCACCAGCGCTACACCGGCCCGCACGAACTGCCGTGCCAGGTGCCGGTGGCCAAGGGCCAGGACCTCGGCTGGTTCCAGCATGGCTCGACGGTGATTGTCTTCGCGCCAGCCGGCTTCACGCTGTGCGCCGGCATCGAGCCTGGGCAACGCATCCGCATGGGCGAGCCTTTGATGCACGTGCCCTGAGCCATATGCGCTCAGCGCACAAGCAAGCGCTGATTCAGTCGTTGGCCGATGAAGACAAGGTTTCGATAATGCGGAATCCTTCCAAGAACAGATGGCTTCCGATGAACTTCCAGCAATTGCGGTCGGTCCGTGAGACGGTGCGCCAGGGTTTCAACCTCACCACCGTGGCCGAGGCGCTGCACACCTCGCAGCCCGGCATCAGCCGGCAGATCCGCGAGCTGGAGGAGGAGCTGGGGGTCGAGATCTTCGTGCGCGCCGGCAAGCGCCTGACCGGGCTCACGCCGGCGGGCGAGCGGGTGTTGCCGTGGGTGGAGCAGCTGTTGCTGGATGTCGGCAACCTGCAGCACGCCAGCGACGACTTCCGGCTGGGCGACAGCGGCGTGCTGAGCATCGCCGCCACCCACTCGCAGGCCCGCTACGCACTGCCCCAGACGGTGCACGACTTCCGGGCCCATCACCCGCAGGTTCAGCTGCAGATGCACCAGGGCTCGCCGCAGCAGATTGCCCAGATGCTGCTGACCGGCGTGGCCGACATCGGCATCGCCTCGCACGTGCTGGCCGAGAACCCGGATCTGGTGGCGCTGCCCTGCTACCGCTGGACCCATTCGGTGGTGGTGCCCGCAGGCCATGCGCTGCTCGACGGCCCACTGACGCTCGAGCGGCTTGCCGAGCACCCGGTGATCACCTACGACACCGGCCTGACCGGCCGCGGCAACATTGACGGTGCGTTCGCCCGCGCCGGCATCACGCCGCGCGTGGTGCTCACGGCCATGGACGCGGACGTGATCAAGACCTACGTGGAACTCGGCCTGGGCGTGGGCATCATGGCCTCCATCGCCTTCGACGAGCAGCGCGACAGCCACCTGCGCGCGCTCGACGCGCGCGACCTGTTCTCGATCAACACCACCAGCGTCGCGGTGCGTCGTGGCGGCCTGCTGCGGCGCTTTGCCTACGAGTTCATCCAGACTTTCGCGCCGCACCTGACGCCCGAGTTGGTGGCGCAGGCCCAGGCCGCGCCAGCGGGCACGCCCTCCGCGCCACTCTGAAGGGCCGGCTAGGCGCCGGCGGAGAACTGCGTCACCCGGCGGGGTTTCAGGAACACGCGGCGGCCGGTGGTCAGGCGCAGGCTGTCGCGCAGCTGCACGAAGGCCTCACGCGGCAACTCCACATCCACATAGGATCCGTCGTCGTCGCGGCGGAACTCGATGCGCGTGTTCGGCCCCACGGTCAAGGTCTGGGCCAATGTCACCGCCCAGGTGTCCTCGCCGGGCTCTGCCACCACATCGAGCTCGTGCGGGCGCACGTAGCTGACTTGGCCCTCGTGGCCTGGCACCAGGCCGGCCCGGCCGTGGAACAGGTTGACGTCGCCCAGGAACTTCAGCACGAAGGGGGTGGCCGGGTGATCGTAGACCTCGTCTGGCGCGCCCACCTGCTCGATGCGGCCCTCGTTCATGACGACGATGCGGTCGGCGACCTCCATGGCCTCTTCCTGGTCGTGGGTCACGAAGACGCTGGTGACATGCATCTCGT